>CANHGA010000005.1 GCA_947460085.1 Synechococcaceae cyanobacterium | reverse complement strand
TGGGGGGTACCCTCATGTGTTCGAGGGCCACGCCCAGCCCGTAGGAATGGGCCGGGAGAATGAAGTAGGCACCGTCGCCATCGTCGTGGAGAGGGGCGGGCTCCAAATTGGCGGGATTAAAGCGTTTGGGATTCATGATCGTGCCCGGCACGTGCCGAAAAATCAGAAACTCCTTGGCAGAAAGGCGCAGGTCGTAGCCATAGGAGGAACAACCGAAGCTGAGCACCGGTGAAGCCTGGTTGCCTGGATCCAGATGGCGCACCAAGGTCGCTTGAAACGGTTCGAGCATGCCTTCTGCGGCTTGCTCGTTGATCCAGCGGTCGTTTTTCAGCATGACGGGAAAGGAACCTAGAAACCGCGGCGCAGTTGGGTGACCTGATCAGCCAAGGCCATCAGATCCGGGCCCATGGCAGGGCCCGTCAGGATGACATCCATCTGGGCCGGACGCTGCTCCAGGGTGGCCACCACCTCATCGAGCTCGAGGTAGCCCAACTCCACCGCCAATCCCAATTCATCCAGCACCATCAGATCGACGGCCCCGGTGAGGAGCTGCTCACGGCTAAACGCCCACACCTGCTGCACGGCATCGATGGCTTCAGCCGAAGCCCCAGGGGCCGCAGCCGACAGGCAGGCCGGCACCCCGGGCCGCAACCACTGCAAGCGGCCACAGAGCCACAAACTGCTCTCGAGCCCCTGGTCAACACCGCCTTTCAGCAACTGGGTGATCAGCACCCGACTGCCCAAGCCAGCGGTGCGGAGCGCCTGGCTCAAGACGGATCCGAAGCTGCCCCGGAAAGGAGCTGTATGAATTTGCAGTAACCCCTCGGGCTTGGCCACGAGCCGCAGGGGTAGGTCAGCCGTTATGGCCGGCTCTGGCGCCAAGGCCCCTGGGGACGGCCGATGGGCCGTGCCGGCCACCACCTCAAGGCGCTGCGGATGGCGCGAATTGGCAGGGGTGGCAGACAGGCTGACAGTCATCAACACTCCAAGGGTCGAAAGCTGGCGGCCGCAAAGCCGCATTGATCTGAATGTAGCGGTATCGACCCGGTTCACAAGCAACGGACACTACCGATAGTGGAAGCATCCGTACTAGTGAACGGCCAGGGCGCAAGGGCGAGGCCACACCAAGCCCAAAAAGGTGTGGATTGCTACCTGGAGAGCCGAGAGTGCTCCGTAGCGTCTCGATACTTATTCCATTGCCATGGTTGGCGTGATCCACGGATTCAGCCGTACCGCCAGCACCCCATCAACCGGCGCCCCTGGGAGTGTGGTCAGCATGGGCAGCGCCGGCCAGGGCTCCCCCACCCTGCTCGAGGTGATTCGCGGCCTCTCGGGAAGCAACGTGGAAACCATCGAACGCGGCAAAACCATCTTTTTCCCCGGTGATCCGGCCGAAAGGGTCTACTTGCTGCGCCGCGGCGCCGTGCGGCTCTCGCGGGTCTACGAATCTGGGGAAGAAATCACCGTGGCCCTCCTGCGGGAAAACAGCCTGTTTGGCGTGTTGTCGCTCCTGACAGGCCAACGGTCCGACAGGTTTTATCACGCGATCGCCTTCACCAGGGTGGAGATGGTGACAGCGCCCGCCACCTCCGTGCGCAAGGCCATCGAACAGGACGCCAGCGTGGGGCTGTTGCTTCTTCAGGGCCTCTCCTCGAGGATCCTGCAGACCGAGACGATGATCGAAACCCTCACCCACCGGGACATGTCGTCCCGGCTGGTGAGTTTCCTGTTGGTGCTCTGCCGCGATTTTGGAGTCCCCAGCAGTGAGGGCATCACGATTGATCTGCGCCTCTCCCACCAGGCGATTGCAGAGGCGATCGGTTCGACCCGGGTCACCATTACCCGTCTGCTGGGGGATCTCCGCAATGAGGGGCTGGTGCAGATCGATCGCAAAAAAATCACCGTGTTCGACCCGATCGCCCTGGCCAAGCGCTTTAGTTGAGCCCTAGGGGGCCAAGCCCCCTGGGCCGAGGGATACTGAGTTCAACTGCGCAGTGTTGTGTCCGGCTGGCTGCTGATCCTGGCCCTGCTGGTTTTGGGCGGCGTGCTCTCCACCCTGGGGGACCGGCTAGGGAGTCGTATTGGCAAAGCCCGCCTCAGCCTGTTTCATCTGAGGCCGCGGCGCACCGCCGTGCTGATCACCGTGCTCACCGGCAGCGTGATCAGTGCGATGTCCCTGGGACTGATGCTGCTCGTGAGCCAGAGGCTCCGGGTGGGGCTGTTTGAACTCGACCAACTGGAAGCCCGCCTCCAGACCAGTCGCAGCCAATTGGCGGCCAGCAAAACCGAACGCAACCGGGCCGAACAGGAGCGCTCAAGGTCCCAAGGTCAACTGCAGCAAGCGGAGCAACAGCTGGGCACGTTGCGAAAGAGCCTGGCGCCCCTACTCGCCCAAAGGCGTCAACTCGAGGCGGAGCGCAATCGCCTCGGCCGGGATGTGCGGGCCCGCGATGCCGACATTCGCCGCAACGAAGCGGAACTGGCCCAGGTGCGCGGACGCATTACCGCCAGCACCAAGGAACTCAAAGATCTCGAGACCAACCTGATTGCCTTCCGCCGGGGTGATGTGGTGATCACCAGCGGCCAAACCCTCGCCAGCGCCAAGGTGACCGTGGAGAGGGCAGATCAGGCCAAATCGGTGGTCAATACCCTCCTGCAACAGGCCAACCTCAACGCCTTCCGTCGGGTGTTGCCTGGGCAACCCGCCGATCGCCAGATCCTGCTGGTTCCCAAAATCGATGTGGCCAAACTGGAGGAGATGCTCACCAAGCGCGGCAGCTGGGTGGTGAGCATTGTGTCGGCCGCCAACGTGCTGCGGGGCGAGAAGCAGGTGCTGGCCTTCCCCGACCTGCGGCCGAACCGCCAGGTCATCCAGGCCGGTGAGGTGTTGGCGAGCACCACGATTGAAGGGGAACTCCGCAACAGCGACCAACTCAACCGCAGACTCAACCTGCTGTTGGCAGCGGCCTATGCCAAGGCCCAACGCCAGGGCACGGTGGTCGATGGGCTCCAGGTCGACGCCAACGCCCTCACCCAACTCAACCGCAACCTGAGCGAACGTCCCAACGGCCAGGTGGTGCAACTGGCCGCGGTGGCCGTGAACAACGCCGACACCCCTGATCCTGTGGTCGTGGAGGTGCGCTGGTCCCAATCACGATGAGCTGCAGCTTTGACGCCCAGCACCTGATCGCCGGGCTCGACCCGGGCCGCAGCAAATGCGGGCTGGTGCTGGCGGACCGGCTGGCCCAACAGATCCACCAGGCTGCCATCCTCTCCCCCCCAAAAACCCTGGCCTGGCTTCGGCATTGGCACAGCCAGGGCCTCGGAACCCTAGTGATAGGCAATGGCACCGGCAGCAAGCCCTGGCTCAGCCGGCTGGGCGATCTGGATCTCACCTTGGAGTTGGTGGATGAGCGCGGCACCACCCTGGCCGCCCGCCAGCGCTACTGGGAACTCTTCCCGCCGCGGGGGCTGGCCAAGCTGATCCCAATGGGGCTTCGGATGCCGCCCCGGGACCTCGATGACCTCGCCGCCCAATTGCTGCTGGAGCGCCAGCTGGGCCACCGGCTCCAGCGGCAGCTCGAGCCGGTGCTTAGAACTTGGCCCGCACCGTAAAGGCGTAGTCGCCGCCGGGCTCCAGCTGGTAATCCACCTTGAGCAAAAAACGCAACAAGGCATCTTGTATGAGGGCCCGGCCCAAGGAAGGCTCCACGCTCAGCTCGCCCCGATCAAACGCCCATCGAAACGTCCACTGGAAGCCGCCAGCACTCACCTCCCCCTCCAACAGCCGTTGGCTGAAGCTTTGGTGCAACACCCTCAATTGGGCCGTGGTGGCAGGAAGACGGGCCATCGACTCAGGCTGACGCCAGCTCGGGCTGAAAACTGTTCAACCGATTACCGGCCCGCTCCAAACCGAGGCGCTGGAGAAGGCCAATGCCGGCCTCCACTTCGGCGAAAATCGCCTCGAGAAGCTTGTGCTCCTGGGGCTCAAAACGCCCCAACACATGGCCCACGGTGCGCTGCTTGCGCTCAACGGGGTTGGGGGCTGGAGCCCCAATACCAATGCGCAGGCGCGGAAAGTCCTGGGTGCCCAGGTGGCTGATCGTGCTGCGCAGGCCGTTATGGCCGCCCGCACTGCCCGAGGCCCGGAGGCGCAGCTTGCCGAGGGGCAAATCCATGTCGTCCACCACCACCAACAACTGGCTGGGCTCCAGCCCAAACCAATCGAGGGCAGCGCGAATCGAGCGGCCACTCTCATTCATGTAGGTCTGGGGCATCAACAGCCTGAGGCGACTGGCCCCCTGGCCCACTTCTGCCAACAGCCCATGCAGCTTGGCTTGGCTGCGAAACCCCACCTGGGCCGCCGCCGCCATGCGCTCAAGGGCCATAAAACCCACGTTGTGACGGGTTCCGGCGTACTTCGCCCCAGGATTGCCGAGGCCCACCACCAGCTGTAAAGCAGCCGGAGCTGCCGAGGACTCCACCATCACAAACCCCAGGCCATCAGCACACTCAGGCTGCCGGGGGCTGACTGGCGGGGTCGGCAATCTCTGGCCCTAGGGCAGGGTGTTCGACCACCGCAGGAGGGAGCGCCTCGGTCTTGAGCTCTTCGGCTTTGGGCCCAGGGGCCGGTTCCATGGCCGTGCGGAACTCCTTCTCGAATTCGGTGGAAGCCGATTGGAAGCCCTTCAAGGTGCGCCCCAGGGTTTTGCCGAGTTCAGGCAGTCGCTTGGGCCCAAACACCAGCAAACCGATGGCGGCGATCACCGCCATTTCCGGTAAGCCGATGCCGAAGAAGTTCATGGAGCTTCGCTCAGATCAGCCGATGCCGTTCCAGTTGACGTTGATGCCCTCGAGCAGCAAAGACTTGTTGTACAGCTGCAGGATCACCAGCAGGAAGACCAGAAACAGCACCATGAAGATCCCCATCACCGGGGTGGTGCCCCAGCCGGGAACGACCTTGCCGTATTCAGAATTCAGCGGACGCAGCAGGTTTCCGAGGCGGGTCTTTTGGGCCATGGCAGCTTGCTCCTCTCGCTCAATGAATCGCTGTCGTTACTGTAGTGGTCTTGCCGGTCCCGATGCGCTGGGCTGTCGAGAGTTGTGACGGAATTCGCCACGAAACCCCATGGATCCCAGCTCCACCAGCTCGCCCGCCCTATCGATTGCCCTTGCCGTACTGGCGGTCTTGCTGGCCCTCACAGGTTTTGGCGTGTATCAGGCCTTTGGGCCACCCTCCAAAGCCCTGAGCGATCCCTTCGACGACCACGAGGACTAGTCAGCGCTTGCGGATCCTCCAAAACCGGATCTGCCAGGGCCTGAGCTCCAAGGAGATTGGAAGGTCCTGAGGCTGCGATTGGTCGCCCTGGAGCGCCTGATCCAAGCCATCGAGCTCCGCAATCACCTCCCAGCCGTCGCCAAGCCGGAGCTGGCGTCGTAGCGGGGAGCTGTTCTGCACGGCGATCAGCCCATCGCCCTGGTTGGGGTCCGGCCGGAGGGCCAGCAGCAGCAAGCCATCGCCCAGGGGAGGTAGCGCCGCAACGGCCTCGCCCCAATCCTGGGGGGCAGAGAAGGGCTGGGCAGGCCGCAGCCAGAGGGGCTCCCGGAAGCGAACGGCCTGCTGGGGCACCTGGGCCCGCTGCCAATCGGAGGTGCAGGGCAGCAAGGCCAGCCGCAGGCGCTGCCAGCCGTTGTCGGCGCCGGGATCCGGCCAGGTGGGGGCCCGCAGCAAGGACACCCCAAGGCGCCCTTGCGTGGCGGATACCCCCTGGGGGCCATCGAGTAGCACCGCCAAACCACCGCTTCTAGGCACCGAAGCGATCCAACTGATCGCCGGCACCTCCCAACGGGCCTGCTCCCGGGGCGTGATGGCCTGGGCCGGCCGCTCGATCACACCGCCGGTGGTGTCAGCGGACCACCGCTGGGCCGGCTGCTGCAGGGGGATCTCCAAGCGCAACAACTCATGGCGGGCCCGCCAATCCACGCTCAAAACAAGCTCCAACCAGGGGCTCGCCGCCCGCAGGCGGCCCTCGAGCCGTACCGCACTGGAGCCGCAGCGTCCCCGCCGCACAAAGCTCGTGCAGAGGGGCCCTTGCTCGGCCCACTGGATGTCCCCATCCCAACGCCAGGCGAGGGGGTGCTCGGCGTAATCAGCGGCCAGATCCCAAGCGTCCCAAAACTCACCGGCATCGCGGTAGCGCTGCCAGGCCAAGGGGGCCGCCAGCTGGGGCACGCCGTTGGCATCCCAGAGCTGCTCCACCCCCTCGGGGCCGAGCTCAAGCGCCACCAGACCATTACCAAGGCGCCAGCGCTCCAGCGCCCCAGCTGGCCCAGCTGGCCCAGACAAGCGCTCGAGCCGCACCGGGTGATCAATCGCGGCTGGCTCGGCAGCCCCGGCAGCCACAGACTGCTGTCGAACTAGGGGCAGGGCCGCCACACCAGCCAGGGGGGGCAGCTGCACCCAGCCACCGCCGGCCGAGGCCGACTGGATGGGGAGGCGCTGGCCGTTCCAGGTCCAGGAGCCGGCGGGCAGCCGCAGCACCTGACGGGATGCCGCCAGGGGCTGGAGCTGGCAGAGCCACCAGAGCGGAGCCTCCCCCCGGGCCGGCTGGCTGCCAAGCCAATGGTGTAACGCCCGATCGCGCTGGCGACAGGCACTTCGGCGAGCAAGGCGCCACTGGGGCTCGGCCTGCTCGAACACCTCAGGGATCGAGGTGCCCGGAAGGATGTCGTGGAACTGCTGAAACAGCAGCACCCGCCAATCCGTGGCCTCTCCTGGCTGGTGGGCAGAACGGGCCGCAAGCACCGAGGCCAGATCCGCCTCCCGAAGCAGCCGCTCCAGGGTGCGGTTGTGGCGTTTTTGGTCGGGCCTGCTCGTGGCGCAGCCCCGGTGCAACTCCAGATACAACTCATCACGCCACACCGGCAGACGCCCCTGGTGGGGCTCAAGGCGCGCCAGATAATCCCGCAGATGTCCATGCACCTGGGGGGCGGCCTCGTCCTGGCCCTGCCACAACTGCAGCTGCTCGAACATCTCCGCCGTAGGGCCGCCGCCGTGGTCTCCCACCCCTGGCAGCCAGAGGGCCTCAGGGCATCCGGAGGCGGCTGTCCACTCAAGGCGGTAGCGCTCCATCGCCACCGGATCAGCATCGGTGCCAATGGGCGCGGTCATCAGGGCCTTCAGCTCCCGGCCGCAGCGGCTGCGCCAGCGGAATAGGCGATGGGGGAAGGGATTGGTGGCATTCCAAAACAGCTTGTGGGTGCAGAACCAATCCACCCCCGTGGCCTGGGCAATCGTCGGAAAGCCAACGCCAAAGCCAAAGGTGTCGGGCAACCAGGCAAGGCGATGCTCAAGTCCAGGAAACACGCGCCGGCTAAAGGCCTGCCCCTCTTGAAACTGGCGCAGGAGCGAGGCACTGCTGATCAGCACGCAATCGCTCTCTACCCAGGGGCCATTGA
Organism: Synechococcaceae cyanobacterium; assembly: GCA_947460085.1. GTDB lineage: Bacteria > Cyanobacteriota > Cyanobacteriia > PCC-6307 > Cyanobiaceae > Cyanobium_A. Next base: position 12,592 of record CANHGA010000005.1, on the reverse strand, counting down.
TCGGCTCGAAGCGGCCCGCCGCCACAGCCCGCTGGATGCGGGCAAACAGCCCTGGGCGATTCAGCTCCAGCCAGGCGTAGAGGGCCGGGGTGGAGTGGCCGAAATGGAAATCCGGGAAGCGCTCCATCAAATCCAGCGCTGAGCCAAAGGTCCGCTCGGCGGCCTGCCAGGTGTCGGCCACCGGCCACAGCCAGGCCAAATCGAGATGGGCATGGCCCAGCAGATGAAAATGCCCCTCCGGCCCAGGGGAGCCAGCCCGCAAGTCCTGCAGTGCCGCCTTGGTCTCATCCAGGAGGCCAAGGGGATCCTTTGGATCCAAGGGCTCCAGGACCACGGCGCTGGAGATCAGGGCTCCGTCGTCATGGAGGGGGCTGCGCAGCCGCAACTCCAGCTCAAGCGGCACACCTCGCCACCAGCTCGCGGGTAGACGCCACCGGCAGGCGGTGTCGAACAGATCACCGCGGTGGACCCGGGCGCCATCCACCCAAAGCTCGACCTGATCCGCCCACCAGCGCAGGGCCAGGCGGGCCATGGCCCCTCCCCCTTCGGGCCGCGCCGCTTGATCGGCCAGAGCCTGCCAGTCGGCAGGACAAATCAACTGAAGCTGCAACTGGCGCCACAGGCCACCGCGGGGCCAAATCACCAGGCCACGGGCATCCCAATCAGGACGATGCCGCGCACCCCAGGGGTGCTGGCGCGCCGGCCCCAGGTGGCCATTGGGCTGCTCGCACCGCCATAGGGGCTGGAGGTCCCACAGCGAACGTGAATGAAACGTTTCAATCCGGGGCAACTGGGCTGCGCCATGGGCCTCGGGCATCGTTGGATAGCAAGCCAAGCCCCATAGGATGATCCGGATGCCGTGGGGTCGGCCAGGCCCTACCAGGCGCCTGTCACTCCCTGTCACCCGCCCGTCTCCCCCAAGACCGAACCATGCTCGCCCTCAAGATCTCGGTTTACTCGGTCGTTTTCTTCTTTATTGGCATCTTCGTCTTCGGCTTTCTAGCCAGTGATCCCACCCGCACCCCGAGCCGCAAAGATCTCGAGGACTGACCTCACAACCCCACCTGGCGGGTTCCTGAACCCTGTGGGATGATCACATCCTTGTGATCATGGGCATTCAACGTGCAAGGCCCCAGCGCTGCCGCTGAATCCCTCAATCGTGCTAATTCCAGCCCTTCTCGCGATGGGGAAAGCCCCAAACGCGTTGGAACGCACGGTCTCAAAGAACGTCTGAATGTCAGACGGATTTTTCAAGCTAACAAGCTCTCATTAGCAGCCTGTTCGTTAGCCATCCTCCAGCCCCAGGCCCTAGCGCTTGGGGCTCCAGCTGCTGCGCCTGGGCAACAGAGCGCAAGCTCAACCCTTCAAAGCGGTAGCAACAATCCTGGCCCTGGGAGTGCGCTCAAGGGCATCAGCCCAAAGCCCAAGCCAAGCGAGCCAAAGCTCGCGGACACCTTTGCGATTATCGAAGCAGACCACCAGGGTTACGACTCGCCTTTGGGACGTTATGTCGCCAAAGGCAACGTCAAGGTTCGCTTCAACGGCTGGATCCTGCTAGCCGATCGCATCGAAGTTGCCGAACGCAGCCGCAGCTTCTATGCCAGCGGAAAAGTACGTCTCAAAAAAGGCGACCAATACCTGCAAGCCAGCAGCATTCGCTATAGCAACTGGGAAGGCACGGGCGAACTCGAAGATGTCTATGGGGTCATCGATCAAGACACCCTGAAACGCGACACAGCCCTTCCAACAACCAAAAGTCCTTCTGCTGCCGAAGCAAACCCTCCTACACAAGCCGAGCTGCCCCCATCCTTTGCCTGTCCCCAGTTGACGGCCAGTGCCAATCGCAGCGCCATCAGCATCCTGCCCCCTGGCAAAACCATGCTGCCAACGATGGCGGCCCCCGATAGCTGCCTAGGAGCTGAAGGAACGAACGCCACAGCCAAACCCAAGCGACTGATGGAAGCGCTCGAAAGCGTGGTCTTTCAACCGAACTACTACAAGGGAGATCCCAGCTTCGCAACACCAACCGATTTAGGCAGCAAGACAACCGCTAGCAAGTCGCCCAGCCCCATGGCGATTGATCAACGGGTTAAAAATGTGAGCTACCAGCAAAGCTGGAGCACCGGCATTTCAATCAATCTACTGGGCCTGATCGGCTACACAGCGCCCGCAAATACCGCAGGGCAGGGCCAACTTGCCGCACCAAAATACAAAAAAACTGGTGGGGTAATAAGTAAAATTCGCTTCCAAGCTACAGCCATAAAAATCCAAAAAAATCTCTGGAGCGCCAGGCAACTGGCCTTCACCAATGACCCCTTTACCCCGGCAAACTCCTGGACCATTGCCCGCAACGTGACGGCAGCCCAATCCTCCGATGGTACAACCAAGATCTGGTCTCGCAGTGGCAACATCATCCTAGAAAACAAATATTCTCTGCCAGCCATTTTCAGCCAAACCCTGGGCCAGGAAAAATCAGCATTCGCCTTTGGATTCGACAACCTAGACAGGGACGGCTTCTACATCGGCTACAATATGAAGCCGATTAAAATTGGCCAAGGCGGGAGCCTAAGTCTCCAGCCCCAATTACTAATTGAGCGCGCTATTAATGGCGAAAGCAGTAGCTTTATTGCCCCAGGGGCAAGTCTTGACAGCGGCAACGTCACCCAACCGATCACAGCGGCAGATGCCTTTGGCCTCCTAGCCAAACTGCAAGTGCCAATCAATCGCTTCAATCTGTCTTCAGATCTGAGCCTAGCCACCCTGAATCCCGAGCACCTGAGCTCCGGAACTCGCAACACAACGCGACTGTCAACCCCCATCCAACTCCCAGGCCACAGCAGCGCAACAGCGGGCGCTTTTGGCACCTACCGGGAACGCTCCTACAACGGCAGCCTGGGGCTCCAGAACGTGATTTATGCCTATGGCGCCGATATCGGCGGCAGCTTTAATATTCAGACCAATTACTCTCGAAATCAAAAAGCAAAAACAAAAAACCAATCCAATAGTGAAAATCCAGACAACGCCTCTTACAGCCCAAACAACAGCAGTTCAAACAGCAGCAGTCCAAACAGCAGCTGTCCAAACAGCAGCAGCCTGCCCAACCCCGTCCAATCAAAAAGCTTCTTCAATCCGATTAGCTTAAATTGGCAACTACGCTCAGGCAATTACCAGTCGAATCTTTTCAGCACGGGCACCCTTGGCAATCTTTGGCGCTCAACCCTGAACATCTCTGCAGGCTCCTCCTTCGCCCTCTGGGAAGGCCAGTCAATTGCCAGTGCCGCAGACCCCATCAGCGGGCTTCGCTACTCACCCAGCTATGTCATTCCAGGTCTGCGACTGGATTTTGGCGCTTCCGGAAATCTTGCCAACTATGGAGACGGTGGCAACCAAAACACCCTCACTCTTTTCGGGGGACCCACCTTAACGCTGGGGCACTTTGACAAGCCCTTCTTTGACTACACCCGCATTGCCGCCTCAATCGCCGGCACCTTCAACAAGGGATTAAGCCCCTTTAGCTTTGATCGGGCAGTCGACCTTCGCACCGCTTCCTTTAGCGTGGCACAACAAATTTATGGCCCCCTCGTACTTGAAGCGGGGGCAACCTATAACATCGATCCCAACTCAATCTATAACGGAGAAGCCTCCTACTCCTACCTTGAGGTAAAACTTCAGCGCCGCTCCTACGAGTTCGGCATCTACTACAGCCCCTACGATGGGATTGGTGGAATCAGGATCAAGCTCAACGATTTCAACTTTGATGGCAGCGGCGCGCCCTTCATGCCAACAACCGCAACATCATCCATGCCAATTCGCCGCAATCCAATCTAGACAGGTGTAAACCAGAACTATTCAATCCGAACCAGAATAGGCCGGAAAACTCAATCAAAACCCAGATACATAGGGCAGTTGCGTTGCCGTTGTTTGCAATGCCCCATCATTGGCGAGCAACTGGGATGTGGCATCCCATTGGCCCGTTCGCAGCATTTGGCGTGGACCCGATGCCAACGCCAATGACCAGGACAGGCCAGCCGCCGTCGAGGCCTGAAGGCCATCCAGATCCAAGCGGATTGTTTGAGCCGGATCAGCCTGGATTGCCGCCTGCAAAGCAAGCACTTGGTCATGGCTGGCGGTAAAGCAGGGAATGCCCAAGGCCAGGCAATTTCCATAGAAGATTTCGGCAAAGCTCTCACCAACCACCGCCCGAATCCCCCAGCGCATCAGGGCCTGGGGGGCATGTTCGCGGCTGGAACCACAGCCAAAATTGCGATTGACAACCAGGATGCTCGCCCCCTGATAGGTCTCTAGATCGAAGGGGTGCCTCCCCTGGAGCTCAGCGCGATCATCGGCAAAAGCCTGGGTGCCCAGCCCCTCAAAGGTGACGCACTTCAAAAAGCGGGCAGGAATAATCCGATCCGTATCAATATCATCGCCGGTTAGCACTACGGCCCGACCCTCCACCTGGGGAATGATGCCGAAAGGGAAGGAAGGAGCAGTCATCTGGAGAATCAAAGACGTCAAAGAATGGGATTTTGCTGTTGCCAAGGCCAGCACAAGATGTCTGGCCCGCAACAGGCCTGTACTTAGCTCTGCAATAGGGCTCGCACATCACTCACCTTGCCGTGAATTGCCGCGGCCGCCACCATCGCCGGGCTCATCAACAAGGTGCGGCCCGTAGCCGATCCCTGGCGCCCCTTGAAATTGCGATTGCTCGAGCTCGCACTGATTTGACGGCCCTCGAGCCGGTCAGGGTTCATGGCCAGACACATCGAACACCCTGGCTCGCGCCACTCAAAGCCAGCCTCACGGAACACAGCATCGAGCCCCTCGGCTTCTGCGGCCGCTGCCACCTGCTCAGAGCCCGGCACCACAAAGGCCTTGATGCCTGGGGCCACGTGGCGCCCCTTGGCCACCGCGGCGGCAGCCTGTAAATCGCTCAGGCGGCCATTGGTACAGCTGCCGATAAAGCACACATCCACTGCCACCCCCGCGATCGGGGAGCCGGGTTGCAGATCCATGTAGCGGTAGGCCTCTTCAGCCAGGGGCCGCTCATCGGGATCGGTCTGCTCGAGGGTGGGCACGCTCTCATCCACACCGATGCCCTGACCTGGCGTAATCCCCCAGGTCACCGTCGGGGCAATGGACGCAGCATCGAAGCGCACCTCATCGTCAAACAAGGCCTGATCGCCGCTGGCCAGGCTGGTCCACCAGGCCACCGCCCGATCCCAGGCGTCCCCAGCCGGGGCGTAGGGGCGTCCGTGCAGATAGGCAAAGGTCGTGGCATCGGGGTTGACGTAACCGCAGCGGGCTCCACCCTCAATCGCCATGTTGCAGAGGGTCATCCGCTCCTCCATCGACAGCGCTTCAATCGCGGGACCCGCAAATTCATAGGCGTAGCCCACACCCCCTTTCACCCCCAGGGTGCGAATGATGTGCAGAACCAAATCCTTGGCATAGACCCCAGGCTGCAACTGGCCGTCCACCCAGATGCGGCGCACCTTGAGCTTGCCCATCGACAGGCTCTGGCTGGCCAGCACATCCCGCACCTGGCTGGTGCCAATGCCGAAGGCAATCGCCCCAAACGCCCCATGGGTTGAGGTGTGGGAATCCCCGCAGGCCACCGTCATGCCTGGCTGGGTGAGCCCAAGCTCCGGAGCGATCACATGGACAATCCCCTGGCGGCCACTGCCAATCGCCTGGAGGCTGATGCCATGCTCTGCGCAATTGCGCTCGAGGGTGGCAAGCATCTCTTCGGCCAACGGGTCGGCGAATGGCCGGGCTTGGGAGGTGGTGGGCACGATGTGGTCGACCGTCGCCACGGTGCGCTCGGGATGGCGAACGCCCAAACCCAAATCCTTCAGGGCTGAAAAAGCCTGGGGGCTGGTGACCTCATGGATCAGATGGAGGCCAATGAACAGCTGGGTGGAGCCCCCGGGCAGCTCGGCGACCTGGTGCAGATCCCAGACCTTGTCGTAGAGGGTGCCGGCGCTCACGGGCAGTGCAGCCAATGGAATGGATCACCCTAAAACCAAGTCCGTAGGCGTTACGCAGCCAGCAGCTGAAGGCGCAAGCGATTGAGGGCCTCACCGGCGGTGAGCGTTTGAATCCAATCGCGGCCCCGCAAAGCCCCAAACCGAACTCCCTCGGAGTCGCTGCCCCCGGGGCCAGCGATGGCGATATGGACCAGCCCCACAGGTTTCTCAGCGGTGCCCCCTCCTGGACCGGCGACCCCCGTCACCGCAATCGCCCAGGTGGCTCCGGTCAGCTGGCGGGCGCCCTGGGCCATGGCAAGGGCCACCGCATCACTCACGGCCCCATGGCGCTCCAGAAGCTCGGCGGGAACCCCCAAAACAGTCTGCTTGACAGCGTTGGAATAGGCGATCACCCCCCCGAGGAACCCATCCGATGCCCCAGGCACCGCCGCCAGGGCGGCCCCAATCCCACCGCCGGTGCAGCTCTCGGCCACGGCCAGGGTCTGGCCCCGCTGGCGCAGGAGGGCTAGCACCACCGACGCCAGGGAATCGGCATCCGAGCCAAAGCAAGCGTCCCGGGTGCGCTGGCGCAGCTCCTGCTCCACGGGCTGCAGCAAGGCCTCCGCAGCCGGGAGGTTGGTGGCCCTGGCGGTGATGCGCAGCTTGACCTCACCGGCCCCGGCGTAGGGCGCCACGGTTGGGTTCTCTGAGGCCAGCAAATCGGCCACCTGCTCGGCCAAGGCGGATTCACCCACGCCCCAAAACCTCAGCATGCGGCTGGCGAACAGCCCCTCAGCGAGCCCGTTCTGCCGCAGCCAGGGATCGGCAGTTGCCTGCCACATGGCCCGCATTTCACTGGGCACCCCAGGGAAGGTGAGCACCGTGAACCCCGGGCAAGGGCTCCAGATCATCCCTGGGGCCGTCCCGGTGGCATTGGGCAACACCTCTGCCCCTTGGGGCAAGAGGGCCTGCTTGCGATTGCTGGGGGCGCAAGGCCGGCCCCGGCCGCTGAGCTTGGCCTGGATATCGGCCCAGATCGCCCCATGCTCCACCAAGGGCGTATCAAAAGCCGCTGCGATCGCTTCGGTGGTGAGGTCGTCGGGGGTGGGGCCCAGGCCACCGGTGGTGATTAACAGCCGGCAACGGCTGGAGGCTTCGCGCACAGCCGCCATCACCCGCCCACGGTTGTCGCCCACCACCTCCTGGCGGTGGTGGGGAATGCCCAAGCCGGCAAGCTCTTCGGCCAGCCAACGGGCATTGCCGTTGGTGATGTTGCCGAGGAGGAGCTCGGTGCCAATGCAGAGGATTTCTGCGCTCACAGGCTGGTTTCGCTCAAGGGCGTTGCGCTCAAGGGCGTTGCGCTCCCATGCGTTTGGCCTTGTCGAGCTTGTGCAGCTGGCGGCGGGAGCGCACCAGCACCCAGATCAAGAGCGCTGTGGCCAAAGCCAGCCAAAGAAAACGCATCTCGGCATTGACCACGACCAAGGCCAGGGCGGCCAGCCATTGGGTGAAGGCATAAATGAGCAGCACGGTGCGCCGGTGACTCAGCCCGGAGCGCAACAACCGGTGGTGCAGGTGACGACGGTCGGGATAGAAGGGGGAATGGCCTGCACTGAGGCGGCCCATGATCACGGCCGACATGTCGGCCAGGGGCAAGGCCAAGATCAAGAGCGGCAGCAGCAAACTCACGCTGGTGAGGCCCTTGGCGGGGCCAACGATGCTGACGGCGGCCAGGGCAAAGCCCAAGAAGTAGGAGCCCCCATCCCCCATGAAAATCTTGGCGGGATTGAAGTTGTGGCGCAAGAAGCCAAGGCACGATCCGGCCAGCGCCGCGGCCAACAGGCCAGCAGCGGGCTGGTGAAGGCTGTAGCTCACGGAAACCAGCCCCACGGCGGCAATGCCACTCACCCCAGCGGCCAAACCATCCAGCCCATCCAGCCAGTTGATCGCATTGGTGATCCCCACCAGCCACACCACCGTGGCCAGCAGGCTCAACCAAGCCGGCAGCATCAACAGGGCATTGGGATGGCCCATGAAACCCAGGGGCAACTCGATGCTGCCAATGCGGACGCCCTCGCCCCAAACCACCGCTGAGACCACCAGCTGGCCCGCCAAGCGCGGCAGCGGAGGCAAGGCGAAGAGGTCGTCAGCCAAGCCAATGAAGAAGAAACACAGGGCCCCGGCCAAGGTCGTCCAAATCAATTGGTCGTTGGTGGTGGGCAGCTGGGCAAAGCCGCCCAGACTCCAGACCAGGCCCAACGACAGGCTGAAGGCCAACACAATCCCCACGCCCCCAAGCCGCACCATGGGGGTGGTGTGTTGTTTACGGGCATCGGGGGCATCAATCAAACCCCAGTGCAGCCCAAGCTTGCGTACCCCAGGCACCAGCAAGGCTGTCATCGCTGCCGCTACGGAAAACGCGAGTAGGGCAGCGGCATTGGGACTGTGGGCGAGAGTCACGGGGGATCAGGCTGGCTGCAGGGCCGGCTGGTTGGCGTAGAGCGGGAAGCGCTCGCAGAGGGCCGCGACCCGATCCCGGCAGCGCTGGGCCCCAGCGGCATCAACGGGCTGCAGGAGTCGGTCCGCAATCACATCGGCCACCTCCTCGAAGGCCGCCGCATCGAAGCCCCGGGTTGTCAGGGCCGCCGTGCCCAGGCGCAGGCCGCTGGTCACAAAGGGCGACTCGGGATCAAAGGGCACGGTGTTTTTGTTGGCCGTGATGTGGACCTCACTGACCAGCTGATCCGCCAACTTGCCGGTCATGCCAATGGAGCGCAGATCCAGCAACACGATGTGGTTGTCGGTGCCCCCGCTCACCACGGCAATGCCCCGCTCCTGAATGCGGGCTGCCAGGGCCTGGGCATTGGCCACCACCTGCTGGCTATAGGCCTGGAAGCTCGGTTGCAGCGCTTCGCCAAAGGCAACCGCTTTGGCCGCGATTACATGTTCCAGGGGGCCTCCCTGGGTGCCGGGGAAGACGGCCTTATCGAACTGCTTGCCGAAGTCGGCATCGCGACACAGGATCAGGCCACCACGCGGTCCCCGCAGGGTCTTGTGGGTGGTGGTGGTCACGACATCGCAGTGGGGCACAGGGCTGGCATGGACCCCAGCCGCCACCAATCCAGCGATATGGGCCATATCGGCCAACAGATAGGCCCCGACCTCATCGGCAATGGTGCGGAAGGCGGCGAAGTCGATGCTGCGCGGGTAAGCCGAGTAGCCACAAATGATCAGCTTCGGCTTGTGCTCTAGGGCCAGCTGGCGAATGGTGTCGAAATTGAGCTGCTGGGTGTCTGGATCGACGCCGTAATGGACGGCCTTGAACCACTTGCCCGACACATTGACCGGGGAACCATGGGTGAGGTGCCCCCCATGGGAGAGATCCATGCCAAGGATGGTGTCGCCTGGCTTCAGCAAGGCCAGGAAGACCGCGAAATTGGCCTGGGCACCGCTGTGGGGCTGCACATTCGCCCAGGCCGCGCCAAACAACTCCTTGGCCCGCTCAATCGCCAGGGCCTCAACCGCATCCACGTGCTCACAACCGCCGTAGTAGCGCTTGCCGGGCAAACCTTCGGCGTACTTGTTGGTGAGGACCGAGCCTTGGGCCTCCATCACCGCCCGCGACGCGAAGTTCTCGCTTGCAATCAGCTCCAGGTGGCCCTGCTGCCGCTCCAACTCCTTCTGGATCAGGCCACAAATGGCGGGATCAGCCGCTGCCAAGGACTGGTTCATGGCTGCGCCACCAAATTCAGGCATTGATCGCCAATGAGATTGCCCCGATGGTAAGAAAAGACGCCCGGCCTGCACGCCTTCGTGAGCACAAAAAAAAACCGCCCGAGGGCGGTGCCTCCCCAAAGGAAAGGGGAGGAGTTGAATGAAGAAGCGCGCCTGGAGAGATTCGAACTCCCGACCCTCTGATCCGTAGTCAGATGCTCTAATCCGCTGAGCTACAAGCGCATGGGTCCCATTCTCACCGCATGGGGTGCCCATCCGTCAAACCCTTCACCCCCTTCACCATGCCGATCCGTTGGTACGGCCCTGCCAATCCCGAAGACCCCACCTACCGGCATTTCGATCGAATCGTCAATCTGACCCTCCACGCAGGCCTGTTTGCCGCCTTCAACAGCGGCCTCTGGGTGGTGCAAAACCTGCGCCACCCCTGGACGCACCTGAACTGGCTAACCCTGGCGTGGCTAGCCATGCTGGTGATCCACGCCGGCGTCGTGATCAGCATGCGGCCCAGGCTTGAACAACCTGAACCATGACCCTCAGCGCCAGCGACCTGCGTGATTTGGAACTAGCCCTTGGGGATCGCCTGTATCTCCAGGTGGCCGGCTGGCATCTGTATCTCAAAGACGCAGGCCTGGCCCAGGCCCTGGCCATTGAATGCTCGGCCCGCCTTAGCCAAGGGGCCTCCATTGCCGCCAGGCAGGCCCTGGAGGCCGTTCAGGTGCCGATTGGCGGTAGCGCCACCAGGCTGCCCTTGGCCCGCCTCATACCGGCCGGCCAGCTTCGTGATCTGGAAGAGGTTCTCGACCCCTTTTGCCGATAGGGTTGCCCCACCTGAATGCGGGCTGTGCTGGTCATCGAGGTCACCAATGCTCGCGAAGTGATGCGCCAAAGGATTGGCCCCCTGGGGAGTCGTCTGATTGGCAAGGTCGTCGATGCCGAAGCCCAGGTGGAAAAGGCGCTGATCCAGGAAATGGAAACCGCCTTCAAAGAATTCGGGATCGAAGCCCGCATCCTGTCCGTGGAGGGCCCCAAGATGCTGGGTCGCTCCCACCTCGAGATCCCTGTCCATGTCAGGGAAGAGCGCTGCGTAAAACTCAGCGACTAAGCCATCGGTAACCGGCGCTTCAACTGGGAGATGAGCTGGTTGGCCAGCTGCTGGGCTTCTGGGACTCCTGCTGCCGTGGCCATCCATCCATAAAGGGCCAGACCCATGGCGCCGCTGAGGCCAAGCTGCAGGCCAAGGCCCACCAACCCCTGGGGCCAAGCCACAAACGAAGCCAGTACCCAAGCCGCCCCGCCAGCCACCGCAGCCGCACCAAGAAGCAGCAGGGAATCTCGGGCCCAGACCCGCAAGGGCAAACCACCCAACCGGGATTGAAGGGCCAAAAGCAGTGCCAGGCAGGTGATGGCATTCACCCCCACCGTGGCCAGCACCAGCCCAGGGGCACCGAAATTCAAAGCAGGCAGCTGCTGGCCCCAGGGGGTGGGCCCCCCCACCAGCATCCAGTCGAAGATCACATTGAGGCCAATGCCTGCCACCGACCACCGAAATGGCGTGGTGCCATCGCCAAGGGCATAAAACACCCGCACCAACACATCGCGCCCCAGGTACACCGGCATGCCAAAGCCGTAGGCCATCAGCAAGCTGGTCACAATCACGGCGGCCTGGTTGTCGAAGGCACCGCGCTCATAGACCAGGGCCACAATCGGCCCGGCCAGGGCCACAAACAGCGCGCCAAGGGGCAGCATGCTGGCGCTCGAGAGCATCAGGCCCTGGCGGATCCGGTCAATGAGGGCCGGGCGATCGGCGGGGGCCGTCAGCCTGGCGAACACGGGCAACAGCGGCACCAGCAAGGCATTGGAGATCAAACCCAAAGGGGTCTGCACCAGCAAGTTGGCGTAGCCCAGGCCAGCGGCCGCCCCAAGGATTCCTGAGGCAAAAAACAGATCCGTAAAAACATTGATCTGCAGCATCCCGGAGGAGAGGGTGGCCGGCCCCATCACCTGCAACACCTCCTGGACCCCGGAGTGCTTCCAATCCCAAACCAGCTGGAATTTGTTCAGCCCTTGTTTGGCCAGGGCCGGCAGCTGAATCAACCACTGCAACAGCGCCCCCAAGGTGGTGCTGGCCGCCAAAACAATGCCCCCGAGCACGGCCTGCTGGGGAAGGGCAATGGCAGGGCCAAGCTGCCACCAGAGCAGGCCAAGGCCGCCAATCACCGCGACGCTGGAGAGCAACGGGCTGACCGAAGGCAACCAAAAAACATCGGCGGCATTCAGCGCGCCAAAGCCCAGGCCGATCAACCCGGCAAAGAGGGCCATCGGCGCCATCCAGCGCAGCTCAAGCACGGCGATCGCATGGCGTTCGGCATCGAGGCCTGGACCCACGAGCGTGATCAAGGGATCCGCCGCCACCAGCAACACCAGGGTGACCCCAATCAGGCCCGCCCCCACGATCGTGTTGATTGCCGCCAGCACATGGGCCCCATCCTCCCGGGGTCGCCGGGCCAGCACGCTCACCATGGCGCTATGGAAGGGGCCGTTAATCCCCCCCAGCAGGATCAACAAAAAGCCCGGCAGTACATAGGCGTAGTTGTAGGCGTCATAGGCGGCACCCACGCCAAAGGCAGCCGCTATCACCTGTTGCCGCACCAGGCCCGCCACCTTGCTGAGGGCCGTGGCCACGGCCACGATCAAGGCAATCCGGCGCAGCGATCGACTCATGGCCGGCAGTATGGCGGGCCTGCCCAAGCCCTCCAACCATGGCCACCGAGAAAAGCGCGGGCGCACCCATCGAAATCCTCCAGCTCGGCCCCCTGGTGGAGGGCACCTTGGTAAAGCGTTACAAACGCTTCCTCGCCGATGTGGAACTCGACAACGGCGACCTGGTG
>CANHGA010000004.1 GCA_947460085.1 Synechococcaceae cyanobacterium | reverse complement strand
CCGCCATCCAGCCCTGACCAGTCAATCAGACTGCGCTGGTCTTGGCCCGGTCAAGCAACGCGGCAGGGGTGCACTGGGAGGCAGAGGCATCCAGGCTCAGGATCTCCAGCAGCCGCGTTTCTAGAGCTGTCACCGAAATGCCCGGCTGGTCGATCTGGCTCAGAAGCAAGGCGGACTGTGCCGAGCTGGGCAGTCCGAGGCGGGGCTGACGGAATACGGACGACGCCAGCTCCGGGTTGCGCCGACGCAGCATCCAGAGCGCCCAGGCGGCCGTAAGCGGATCGGGGTCCTGCCACAGCTCCTGGAGCACCCCATCCAGGGGGGGCGGGGCTAACGCCGTCTCGGCTTCACTGGACTCCGACCCAGGATCCGCAGCCGGCAAGCGAATCCCCCTGAGGTCAAGTCGTATCTCCACCGAACCCGGCAGCTGCCGGAGCAGGCGTTCCCAGGCAAGCTGCAGCTCGTCCTCCAGACCCTTGGCCATCGCCGGCGCGAGGTTGACTAACACACTCACGATCTGGAGATCGAGAGCAACCAACAGTGGCTGCATCAGCAATTCATGCTCGCAGGCCTGAGCGACGCTCCGGCGGGATTCGATCAGCTGAGCCAGGAGCTCCAGATTCCGGGCGATGAGGGGAGAGCGCAGGGAGGCCGAGGGATCGAAAGCTGCCAGCACCGCGGCCCAAGCCGCATCCTCAAGGCCGCTCTGCTGACGCAGGCGCTCCAATCGTTGGCGTTGCCTTGGCGTCAGGGCATCGAGCTGGGCCGGCGATCCAGACCCGAGATCGAGCAGATCGGCAACCGCTTCAGTGGCAGCAGCCTGGCGCAGATCTCTGGCCTGGCGCTGTCGGGCATCGAGTTCCAGCAGGCCGGGATCGCGGAGCGCCAGTTCCCGCAAGGCCTCGTGGTGATCGGCTTCCTGCAGGCCGAGGACACCCCGAAGTTCCTCCAGCTGCAGAAAGGCCGAAGCCCGGTCGAGGCGTCCGGAACTGAACATGTCCTCGAGCACATTGCGATAGATCGTGAGGGTGTTCGTGCGCAGGTGCACGGGAAGGGCCTTGGCCAGGGTGAACACTTCCGCCGCCGACAACTGGGCCAGGGATCGGCCATCCAATGCGGCCTGCAACTGAGGCTCGAGGGGCTCAAGCTGACGACGCAGGCTCACACTGAGACTTTCCCGGCGATAGACGTCAGGACTCCGTCTCCACCCCCTAGCCAGCCAGGCAGCGGTGACCACAAGCATCAGGGAGCGCACCAGCTGTCCGCCGACACCACCAGCAAGCCCAAGGGTTGGATCAGCGAACCAAAAAAAGCTGTTAATCGCCAGGAAAGAAGCAAGCAGACGCGTGCGCTGGATCGCCATATCCGCAGCGGATACGTAACCCCGATCTGATAGCCAGCGCCGCTGCAGCCGCTCAATCTCCTTAAACAACAGAAAGGAGATGAGACCGGCAAATACCAGCAAAGCTGGCACCGAAATTAGCCGGGGAAACGTCAAGCCGACAATGACACCTAGAACAGAAAACATTAGCTATAGATCCCAGAGAAGTTAATACCCAGGTCTAGAATGCACTTCCGGGCTTACGACTGCCACCCATAAAATCTGGCGGCATATGATCCAACCATTGACCCCTATTTTCATCAGGAGAATCACTTTTCTCGGGCTGGATCTCCTTCTCGGCAGGAAGGGGCCGAGGCTTCCATTTTCCCGATCTAAGTGGTGGGGGTGGCGGAGAGTACTCCCGCTTTGGTGCCGGCAAGACGGGGGCCTTCGGAGGCAACTTCTGGAGCGGCTGAACGATCGGCTCTGTCACTGTGCGACTGAAGCGGCCGAGCGGGGTGAGAACCCGTTCCGCAAGACCATTGTCATAGGCCCAGCGGCCACTTCTCAGGTAATTGATATCACCGTCGCCCTGCCACTGGATGAGCAAGAAGAAGGCGAGAATCAACCCAGGGTAGGAATACCAGGCCCAGTCCAAACCACGCTTCCCGCGCAGGGTCTGCCAATAGAGCCGTTCAGAATCAATATCGATGCAAGGACTCTGACAGGCCACACAGGCGCTGGCCTCTTTCCCAAGCTCGCCAACGCTTCGGCACATTGACTGGGTCATCTTTGACTTACCGCCCAGATGGGCTGAGCTGCCCAGAAGACTGCGAGGTCCGATCAGAATGGCCTGCACGGGCGCCATGGGGCAGACGTACTGACACCAGGCCTTACCTCCATAGGCCCAGCCCACCACCAAGGAAGCGCCAATCGTGAGCAACAGCAGCAGGCCAAGTCCGAGCGGACTGCTGTTCACAACCAGCAGCCGAAGCACCAGTCCTGCTATCAGCAGCGACCATTGCAGCTCGATGTGATGGCGGCCCAACCACGAGTCCGGCGACACCTTCACAACTTCACGACGACCCGTCTTGCCCAGTTGCGTGCGCTGCCAGCCCAGGGCCCTGAACAACTGGGAAACAAAGGCAAGGGGACAGGTGCGCCGCCAGACCTCATGGCTTAACGCCACAATCACCAGCAGACCAGCGGGCACAACCAGACCCCAGAAGATCCGGTTGCCGTCATGTCGATGAAGCTCGCAGGAAAGCCCTGGGGCACAGGGAACCATGCCTCCGGCCCAGCGATGGAGCTCTAGGGAATACCAGGGCGAGATCAGCAGGGAAAGAATCAGCAAAAGCCATCCAGCCACCAAGCCCCAGCGAAGAAGCCGAACCTGCCGCTCAGGCAAAGAATCAAAGATATTCACGATCCTTACGCCGAAGAAACAGAACCGAAAGGACACATAACATTACTTGGCAACAATAACAAAATCATCTTAAAGACGACTGCCCGAAACAGCCAAGGATGCCGTGCAAACTAATCGACAAAAATTAATGGCCGGATGGATTGCCTGATTCATCGCGTCCGACTGGGCCGGCATCTGGGAAAGGCCATGGCGCTAGGGGCTTCCTGCCGTGCTGAAAGGAGGATGCAGCCAAGGCCATCCTTTTCGCCCTTCGCGGGACAAGAACTGGACCTTCCAACCGGTCCTGCCCGGCAAAGCAGGCATGATCTCTGGCTGATACCAAAGCACCGGGCTTGAGCAGCCGCCAGTCAACCGCGAGTAGCCAGGCCACCGCGAGTAGCCAGACAACCGCGATCAGCCGTGCGGATCTAAGACTCCGCTCGATCGGCTGGGCCCTGGTGGCCGGCTTAAGCGCCATGGCGGTGGACGGCCTGGGGGCCTGCATGGGCGCCAGCGGGGGCGCAGGACTGGAAGCCGCCTTGCGCTCGGGAGGCTGCGGCTTCTTCTATGGATTGCTCGCTTTCCACCTGCAGCGGGTCGATCCCAACGACGGCCACCTGCAAGCCGGCTTGGTGGGGGCCGTCTGCGGGATCCGCAGCCTGGGGGCAGCCAGCGAACTGCCCCCAGGCTGGGCCGGTGACCTGGCCCAAAACCCATTAACAGTGATGATGGTGTTGATCCGCGGGTGGCTGCCGTTTTGGTTGCCGCTCTGGTTGCCGCTCATTGGCAGTGCCCTGGCACTGCATTCCTTGCAGCAGCTGGCCCCACGCCTCCTCCCCGCACCACGGCCCTGACGCCGGCTTCATGAGCCTGTTGCATGCCACTTGGCTGTTTCCCCCCGAAGGCTCGGGAGGCAGGCTTTTTCTATGGGCTGACACCTGGCGCGTTGCCACCCCCGCCACACCGCAACGCGAGGCCCCCGAGCACCCGCTTGCCCTCAACGAAGACGACCTTGCCACCTGGTTGGACGACAACCACCTGTGGTCGGAAGCCCTCAGGCCTGCCAGGGCCACCCTGAGTTTGCCCAGTCGCCACCAGGCCGCCAAGGGCAAAACCAAACAAGCTGGCCATTGGAGCGGCTTGCCCCTGCAAGCCGGTGAACCCATCCCCAAGGAACCGGAGTGGTGGCCCTGGCAAGTGGATGGCTGGGCCCTCGATCCGGCCAGTGCCGCTGAATGGCTCAGTGGGCTGCCCCTGGCCGGCGACCATCCCGAAATGGCCGATGACCTGCGCTGGTGGACCCACCTGCAGCGCTGGGCCCTGAGCCTGATTGCCCGGGGCCGCTGGCTGCCCCAAATCGAAGACGGCAAGGCCCGCTGGCTGCCCCTGCTCAACCGGGAAGACGACAGGCGCCGTCTGGAAGAGCTGGCCACCGGCCTGCCCCAGGTGGCCACCTGTGCCCTGGCGGCGGGCCTCACGGGCGATCCATCCCTGGCCTGCCGCCGGCCTGGCAGCGGCCGCCTGCGGGTGGCAAGCCTGCTGGAGGCCCTGCTCGATGGCCAGCTGCGGGCGGGCTATCAGCCGTCGAACGACGGCCTCGATCCCCTCCTTGCGGCCTGGCAAAAAGCCCTGGGCAAGGGCGATGGCAGCCTCAGCCTCAGCGAAGAAGACAGCGAGCGTCTTGCCATCGCCACCCACCACTGGCGCGAAGCGGTGGCAGGCAAGGTGGCCCCCGCCAGGGCCTATCTCGAGCTGTTCACCCCGGCTGAAGGCGAAGAGCTCTGGGAGTTGCGCTTTGGCCTGCAAGCCGAAGCCGACCCCAGCCTGCGGGTGCCAGCCAGTGCCGTTTGGGCGGTGGGAGATCGGGGCCTGCAGATGGGTGAAGTGGCCGTCGCCATCCCCAGCGAACTGTTTCTCGAGGGCATGGGCCGGGCCCTCACGGTGTTTGAACCGATTGCCCGGGGGATTGATGCCGCCACCCCGGAGGCCATGCAACTCACCCCAGCTGAAGCCTTTGTGCTGGTGCGCACCGCCGCCAGCCAACTTCGCGACGTGGGCGTGGGTGTGCTGCTGCCCCCCAGCCTCAGCGGCGGCCTGGCCAGTCGCCTGGGCCTGGCCATCGAAGCCGAACTGCCCACCAAATCCCGCGGCTTCACCCTCGGCGAAAGCCTGGATTGGAAGTGGGAGTTCATGATCGGCGGCGTCACCTTGAGCCTCAAGGACCTCGAGCGGCTCTCGGCCAAGCGCAGCCCCCTGGTGCAACACAAAGGGGCCTGGATCGAACTGCGGCCCGCCGACCTCAAATATGCCGAGCGCTTCTGCAACGCCAAACCTGGCCTGAGCCTCGACGACGCCCTGCGGCTCACCGCCACCGATGGCGACACCCTGATGCGCCTGCCGGTGCACCGCTTTGAAGGCGGCCCCCGCCTCCAGGCCGTGCTGGAGCAATACCACCAGCAAAAAGCCCCCGACCCCCTTCCCGCACCCGAAGGCTTTTCCGGCCAATTGCGGCCCTACCAGGAGCGGGGCCTGGGCTGGCTGGCCTTCCTGCACCGCTTTGATCAGGGGGCCTGCCTGGCCGATGACATGGGCCTGGGCAAAACCATCCAACTGCTGGCCTTCCTGCAGCACCTCAAGGCAGAAGACGAACTCAAACGGCCGGTGTTGTTGGTGGCGCCCACCTCCGTCCTCACCAACTGGAAGCGGGAAGCGGCGGGCTTCACCCCCGAACTCGGCGTGCGCGAGCACTACGGCCCGAGGCGGCCCTCCAGCCCAGAAGCGCTCAAAAAAGCCCTGAAAGGTGTGGATCTGATGCTCACCAGCTATGGCCTGCTGCAGCGCGATAGCGAGCTGCTCGAAAGCATTGATTGGCAGGGGGTGGTGATTGATGAGGCCCAGGCCATCAAGACCCCCACCGCCAAGCAATCCATGGCCGCCAGGGATCTGGCCCGGCCCGGCAAACTCAGCCGGTTTCGGATTGCCCTCACCGGCACCCCGGTGGAAAACCGCGTCAGCGAGCTCTGGGCCCTGATGGATTTCCTCAATCCCAAGGTGCTGGGCGATGAACCGTTCTTCCGCCAGCGCTATCGCCTGCCCATTGAGCGCTATGGCGACATGGCCTCCCTGCGCGACCTCAAGGCCCGGGTGGGGCCCTTCATCCTGCGGCGGCTCAAAACCGACAAATCAATCATTTCCGACCTGCCCGAGAAGGTGGAATTGAGCGAATGGGTGGGCCTCAGCCCCGAGCAGAAAAAGCTCTACAACAAGACGGTCGAAGCCAGCCTCGATGCCATTGCCCGCGCGCCCCTCGGTCAAAGCCATGGCCAGGTGCTGGCCTTGCTCACCAAGCTCAAACAAATCTGCAACCATCCCGCCCTCGCCCTCAAGGAAGAGGCCGACGCTGCCGCCCATAGCGCCACTGGCTTTGCCAGCCGCAGCGCCAAGGTGCAGCGGCTCGAGGAAATTCTCGAAGAGGTGATCGAGGCGGGGGATCGGGCCCTGCTGTTCACCCAATTCGCCGAATGGGGCCACCTGCTCAAGGCCTACTTGGAGCGCAAATGGCGCCAGGAGGTGCCGTTCCTCTATGGCAGCACCAGCAAAACCGAGCGCCAGGCCATGGTCGATCGCTTCCAGGATGACCCCCGCGGCCCCCAGCTGTTCCTGCTGTCGCTCAAGGCCGGTGGCGTGGGCCTCAACCTCACCCGGGCCAGCCATGTGTTCCACATCGATCGCTGGTGGAACCCCGCCGTGGAAAACCAGGCCACCGACCGGGCCTACCGAATTGGCCAACAAAACCGGGTGATGGTGCACAAGTTCATCACCAGCGGTTCGGTCGAAGAGAAGATCGACCGCATGATCCGCGAAAAATCCAAGCTCGCCGCTGAAATCGTGGACTCGGGAGAAGAGTGGCTCGGTGGCCTGGACGTGGGCCAATTGCGCGACCTGGTCGCCCTCGAGGAGGACTAGGCCATGACCCCCACCTGTCTCGGGCCCTTTCCATGAACAGCCTCTCCAACCCGATCACCACCCAATTGGGCGACCAGGGCCTGGGCCAGCAGCCCTGGTGGGTCGAGCAGTGGATGGAGCTGATCAATGGCTACCACTTCAAAAAACGGCTCGAACGCGCCTGGGATTACGCCCGTTCCGGCAACGTCACCTCGATTCGATTTGAAGGCCGCCGGGTCCATGCCCGGGTGCAGGGCACCGACCCCGATCCCTACAAGGTGAAGCTCTGGCTCGATGTGCTCAACGACGACGACTGGGGCTACGTGCTGGACGCCCTCACCCAAAAGGCCCGTTGGTCGGCCCAACTGCTGGCGGGGGTGATGCCCCAAGACATCGAACGGGCCTTCGCCGCCAGCGGCAAACGGCTGTTTCCGTTCAAGTTGCAAGAGGTGCGCAGCGAATGCAGTTGCCCGGATAAGGCCAACCCCTGCAAGCACATCAGCGCCGTCTACTACCTGATGGGCGATCGCTTCAGCGAAGACCCCTTCGTGCTGTTCCAGATGCGGGGCCGCACCAGGGCCCAACTGCTGGCTGATCTCGCCGTGCGACGCCGCAAGGCCCTGGCGAAGCAAGCCCTGGCCAAGAAGGCTGCCGCCAAAAAAGGCGCCAAACCGGACGCCCCAGAGACCCCCCAACCGGTGCATCCCGCCATCAAGGATCCGAACCGATGGTGGCGCTATGGCGCAGCCCTCGATCCGGAGCTGGTGGTGATCACGCCAGCCATGGAGGGCGATACGGGCCTCGATGCGGCTGGCCCCATCCCCCTCGCCGAAGACGGGCGCTTCCCCGAGGCCAATGGCCGTTTTCTTGACCAGGTCATGGGCCACGGCCAGCTCATGGCCACCCTGGCCATGGCCAAGGCCATGGGCACAGGGAATGGCACTGACGCTGACGACAACGGTCCAAGTTGATGGAGCCTGCGTCCTGGCTGACTGGCGACGCGCAAGCGATCGCAGCCCAACTCATCAGCTCCTACCGGGCAAGCTTCGGCCAACCCCTCGTCAGCGGGCTCCCTGGCGATGCCAGCGGCGAGCAATGGGCCCAGGCACTCTTTGCCGCCCCGATTGTGGTGGCGGCCCACGACGGCAGCCCCCTCGATCAAGGCGACGGGCCCCGGCTGATCTATGCCAACCGGGCCGCCCTCACCCTCTGGGACCGCCGCTGGGCCGAGATGGTGGGGATGCCCTCCCAGCTCACAGCTGAACCGGCTGAACGCAGCAGCCGCCAAAACGCACTGAGCGCTGCCCAAAAGCAAACGGTGAGCAGTGGCTATCGCGGCATCCGCATCAACCGCCATGGCCGCCGCTTCCAGATCAACAACGCCAGGCTCTGGACCCTCCTAGGGCCATCGGGTGAATGCTTGGGCCAGGCCGCCTGCTTCAGCAGCTGGTGGTGGTTGTAGGTCGAGTCAGGCGCCGCGCGCCGAGCCTTCGGTTCTCCCACCATCCCTGTCGTAGCAACCGAACTGGGCCGTAAGGGCCGTACCGAAACGGCCGGTTCTCGCCCTGCCCGCCATCCAAAGGCTCCAGCACATTGGCGTTGCGGATTAATCCCGCAGATTCCAACCGGAGTTCCCACCATGCTGACCCTGCGCCAATCCTCCTTCGATCAACTGCAGTCGGATCTGTTTCGCAAACTCGAGCAGCAGTTGCAAACCGCCGAGCGGGTACCCAGCGCCGAAGTGCGGGAAACAGCCGAGGCTTACACGGTGGCCCTCGAGCTGCCCGGCGTCGACAAATCCAGCATCGATGTCAAAGCCACTGATCGCTCCCTGGTGATCAGCGCCGAACGGCCCAACCCCCAGGCCGAACCCGACCCCGGCGACTCCAGCCCCCTGCTCAGTGAGTTCCGCTACGGCACCTGGAGCCGCAGCTTCCGCTTCCCCGCGGGCATCAACCGCGATGCCATCGAGGCCCACTACCGCGACGGCCTGCTCACGGTGAGCGCCGCCAAAGCCCAAACCCTCACCACCGTCCAGGTGCAGGTCGAAGGCTGAGCCAGAACCGTGAACAGCTGAGACACGAGAGTCCGAGCCCGGCCAGCCAGCCGGGCTTTTTTGTACCAACCCAGCACCGGTCCTACCTACAGTCAGGGTCCCTGATGGGGTGTCATGGCCAGCGCCAACCCAAACCCGCAACTCCCAAGCCCGCGCCTGGGCCTCCAGTGCGAGTCGATTGCCGCCGACACCACCACCATCCGCTCCCTCGACTGGGACCGCAGCCGCTTCGACATCGAATTTGGCCTGCGCAACGGCACCACCTACAACGCCTTTTTGATCAGGGGAGCCAAGACAGCCCTGATCGACACAAGCCATCTCAAATTTGAAAGCACCTGGCTACCGCTCCTGCAGAGCCAGATCGACCCGGTGGCGATCGATTACCTGATCGTTTCCCACACCGAACCCGACCACTCGGGGTTGATTGGCCATCTGATCGACCTGAACCCCGCCATGGAGATCGTGGGTTCCAAGGTGGCCATCCAGTTCCTGGAGAACCAGGTGCACCGGCCGTTCCAATCGCGGGCAGTGAAAAGCGGCGACACCCTCGAGCTGGGCGTCAATCCGGCCAGCGGCGTGGAGCACCGCTTTGAGTTTCTGAGCGCGCCCAATCTCCACTGGCCCGACACCATCTTTTCCTTCGACCACGGCACCGGCATCCTCTACACCTGTGATGCCTTCGGCCTGCATTACTGCAGCGATGAGCTGTTTGACAGCGATCCAGGGGCCATCGCCCCGGACTACCGCTTCTACTACGACTGTTTGATGGGTCCCAACGCCCGCAGCGTGCTGCAGGCCCTCAAACGCATGGAGGGGCTGCCTGAGATCAACACCATTGCCGTGGGCCACGGCCCCCTGCTGCGTCATCACCTGGGCCTTTGGGTGGAGGACTACCGAAGCTGGAGCAGTGATCGCAGCAAGGGCGAGAGCTATGCCGCCGTTTGCTACGTGAGCCAATACGGATTCTGCGATCGCCTCAGCCAGGCCATCGCCCGCGGCATCAGCAAGGCCGGGGCCCAGGTGCAGTTGGTGGATCTGCGGGCCACCGATGCCCAGGAACTCAGCGCCTTGATTGGCGAGGCCGATGCCGTGGTGGTGCCCACCTGGCCGGCCAAGGCCGATGCCGACATGCAAGCGTCCGTTGGCACCTTGCTCGCCGCCCTCAAGCCCAAGCAATGGGTGGCTTGCTACGACGCCTTTGGGGGCAATGACGAGCCGATCGACACCGTGGCCTCCCAACTGCGCGGCCTGGGCCAGAAAGAGGCCTTTGAACCGCTTCGGATTCGCCAAGTACCCGCAGGCAGCGACTACCAACGCTGCGATGAAGCCGGCACCGACCTGGGCCAATTGCTGACCAAAGCCAAAACCATTGCCGCGATGAAGGCCCTGGATGGCGATCTCGATCGGGCCCTCGGGCGCCTATCCGGCGGGCTGTATGTGGTGACGGCGCGCCAAACCGACAACGACGGCACCCGCAGCAGCGCCATGGTGGCCAGCTGGGTCAGCCAGGCCAGCTTCAATCCCCCTGGCATCACCGTGGCCGTGGCCAAAGACCGGGCCATTGAGGCCCTGATGCAAGTGGATGATCGCTTCGTGCTGAACATCCTGCGGGAAGACAACCACCAAGACCTGATGCGCCATTTCCTCAAGCGCTTCCCCCCCGGCGCCGACCGTTTCGCCGGGGTGACCACCCTCGATGGCGCTGCCAGCGGTGGCCCCGTCCTCGGGGATGCCCTGGCCTTCCTGGGCTGCCGCGTGGTTCAGCGGCTGGAAGGCCCCGACCACTGGATCATCTATGCCGAGGTGGAGCAGGGCAACGTCTCCGACACCGAGTCTTCGACCGCCGTGCACCACCGCAAGGTAGGCAACCACTACTAATGGCCGTGCTCGCTTCCGAAGCCCGCGACGCCGCCGCCCTTGGGCGCCGGGTCGTTGTGCTGCCGATCGAACCGGGGCTGGTCTGTCTGCGCTGCCTCAGCCCCAACCGCCTGCGCTTCGAGCTGGAGTACGGCCTCGAGCGGGGCACCAGCGCCAACAGCTTCCTGTTCAGCGAAGGGGTCACGCCGGCGGGCCAGGCCGTGCCGCCGGTGCTGCTATTTCCCCCCGGGGAATCTTTTGCGGCCCCCTTTCTGGATCAGCTCAAAGCCCTGGTGCCCGCCACTGCGGCCCTGAAGGTGGTGGTGGGCCATGTCAATCCCAACCGGGTGGCGATGCTGCGCCACCTCGCCAGCCATTGGCCAAAGCTGATGCTGGTGGCCTCCAATACGGGAGCCAAGCTGCTCGGCGAGCTTTGGAGCCAACGCAAACCCGCCCCCCCTGGCAGCGAAGCAAACCAAGACCCCACCCCACCTGCGCCCCCCTTAACGCCCTCTCTACCGCCCCCCTTGCCGCCCATGGATGTGGTGAAGCAGGAGGTGGGCCGCCAGCTGGGCGATGGCCACAGGATCACTCTGTTGCCCACCCCCACCCCCCGCTGGCCTGGGGGCCTGATGGCCTTTGAGGAGAGCACGGGCCTCTTGATGAGTGGCAAGTTTTTCTCCGCCCACCTCTGCAGCGAAGCCTTCGCCGAAGCCAACCGCAGCAGCACCGAAGAAGACCGCCGCTACTTCTACGACTGCCTGATGGCCCCGATGGCACGGCAGGTGGAAACGGTGGTGGAGCGGCTCGAGGAGCTCGACATCCGCACCATCGCCCCGGGCCATGGTCCGGCCATCGCCGACAGCTGGCGCAGCCTGCTCAACGACTACCGCCGCTGGGGGGAAGGCCAGCAGCGCTCCAAACTCTCGGTGGCGTTGCTGTTTGCCAGCGCCTACGGCAACACCGCCGCCATTGCCGATGGCCTGGCCCAGGGCGTTTCGCGCACGGGCGTGCGGGTGGAGAGCATCAACTGCGAATTCAGCGGCGCCGAGCAATTGCTCAACGCCATTCGCAGCTGCGATGCGATCTTGATTGGATCGCCAACCCTGGGGGGTCACGCCCCCACGCCGATCGTTTCAGCCCTGGGCACCCTGCTAGCTGAAGGGGATCGCAGCAAGCCGGTGGGCGTGTTTGGCAGCTTTGGCTGGAGCGGTGAAGCCCTCGACCTGCTCGAGAGCAAATTGCGCGATGGCGGCTTCCGCTTTGCGTTTGAACCCATCAAGGTGAAGTTCAGCCCGGATGCCACGACCCTCAAAACCATTGAGGAAACGGGCACGTCCCTGGGCCGCAGCCTGCTGGCAGAGCAACGGAAACAACAGCGCCGCAGCGCCGGTGGCGGCCTGAGCGAAAGCCGCAGCAACCCCGCCATTCAGGCCCTGGGCCGGGTCTTGGGCTCCCTCTGCGTGCTCACCACCTGCAAAGGCGAGCCTGAATCCCGCCTAAGTGGCGCCATGGTGGCCAGCTGGGTCAGCCAGGCCAGCTTTGTCCCACCCGGTCTGACCGTGGCGGTGGCCAAAGACCGGGCCGTGGAAGCGCTGCTGCACATCGGCGATGGCTTCGCCCTCAACGTGCTGGCGGCAGGTCGGGAAACCGGGGCGATGAAGCAATTCCTCCAACCCTTTGCCCCCGGGGCCGATCGCTTTGCTGGCCTGGAGCTGGAGTCGACCCCAGCGGGTCAGCCGATTCTTCCGGAAGGTCTAGCCTGGCTGGAGTGCACGGTCAAGCAGCGCATGGAGTGCGGCGACCACTGGCTGATCTATGCCCAGGTGGATGCTGGCGGGGTCCTGGATGCCAGCGGTGCCACCGCCGTCCACCAACGCCGCAGCGGCGCCAACTACTGAGCAATCCAACCGGCGCCAAGCTGGGCAGAAAACGCTGCGCCTTCGGCCATACTTCGATGATTATCCAGGGCATGGATGGGACGCCGTTTCGCCATACCGCTCTCCGTTCTCTTGGCGGGAGGGGTGCTGGCAGGTTGCAACCTTCTCCCCAGTCCTCCGAAATCTGAACAGGCACTCCTGCCCAGGCAGATTTCAGCCCTCGGCCGCATTGAGCCCCTCACAGGCATCAGCCGTGTCTCCGTGCCCAGTTCGCTGAGCAACGATCGGGTTCGTGAAATCCTGATCCGCGAAGGTGAGCAAGTCGAAGTCGGACAATCCCTAGCGATCCTTGAAAGCATTGATCCCCTCAGTGCCACGGTCCGCAAATCCGAGGCTTCCCTGCAGGTGGCCCAGCGCAAACTCTCGGCCCAGGACAGCGTGATCCGGCGCTACCGGGCCGACCTGGGCCAAGCCGAGGCAGAAGCCCGCCGAGCCCGGGAGCTGTTTGCCTCTGGGGCCACCAGCGCCAACAGGATGGAAGCTCAAGTGGCCCAAGCGGAGAGCGCTAGGGCCCAGCTTGATCAAGCGATTGCCGATCGCGCAACCCTGGCCGCCGAGCTGGTCGAGAGCCGGGCCAGCCTGGTCCAAGACCGAAGTGAACTTGCCAAAGCCACCGTACGGGCTCCCTATGCCGGCACGATCTTCAAAATCAATGCCCGCGCCGGCGACAAAGTTGGCGATGCGGGGCTTGTCGACATGGGCGACACCAAGCACATGGGTGTCATCGCTGAGGTTTATCAAACTGACCTGCCCGAAATCCGTTTAGGCCAGGAAGCAACCATCACCGCTGATGGATTTCCAGGCAAGACCGGCCGCGGTCACGTCACGGAAATTTCCCGCCAGATCACCCGCCAAAGTGTATTAACTGGGGAGCCGGGCGAGAACGTCGATCGCAGGGTAGTCGAGGTCAAAATCGCCCTTCCCAAAAACGCCATGGCGAAAGCCAGTCGAGTCAATTACCTGCAGGTCAATGTACTGTTCACCCCCCTGACTGCAGCGCAAAGACAGATGCGTCCAACCCAACCATGAACCTGATTGGTGGGCGCACGCCAGTGGCTTGGCTGCAACTCAGCCACCGCCCCCTGCGGCTTTTAGCCGCAATCGCTGGAGTGAGTTTCGCCAACGTACTGGTGTTCTTCCAGCTCGGACTCTCCGGTTCGCTGTACGACAGCCAAAAACGCCCCATCGATCAGATCAATGGGCAACTCGTCCTCGTGCCAAAGCGATACAGCAACCTGGGCGAACCTCTCAATTTCTCGCGGGCCCAACTCGTTCGCGTCCGCGGCGTTCAAGGCGTCGTTGCTGTCACACCTCTGTACATCGGTAAAGCTGACTGGCTCAACAGGGACACCCGCCAGAGCAAGCAAGCGCTTGTCTTTGGTGTCAACCCGGAAAATCCTGCTCTCAAGCTGCCCATCCTCCGTGAAAAGAAAGCGCTTCTGGAGCGACCAAACAGCCTTTTCTTTGACTCCGCTTCCAAAAAAGCGGCTGGATCCGTTGTCCAGACCCTGGCGATGGGCAACAGCTATTTCACTGAAATCCGCGGTCAGCAGGCCCAGGCGGTGGGGATCTTCAAACTTGGGCTCACCTTTGCGGCCGACATCAACCTGATCATGTCTGCAGCCAACTTTCAGACCTACTTCCCTGAAAAAAGCAACGATGACATCCAACTGGGAGTCATCCAGGTCAGTCCTGCTGTCAACGAGAAACAGATTCAAGCAACGATCTCCAGTTTCTTAGACCCATCACTCCAAGTCCTGACCATCCAACAGCTCAAAGATCGTGAAATCAGCCATTGGCAGCGCAACACCTCCTTTGGCTTGATCTTCAACTTGGGCGTGCTTGTTGGCCTCGCGGTTGGAGGAATCATCGTGTACCAGATCCTCTACTCGGACGTGGGCGATCACCTCAGCGAGTACGCCACCATGAAGGCGATCGGTTACAGCAACAAGTTCGTTGTGGGGATCATTCTTCAAGAATCCCTGCTCCTAGCAACCGTTGCCTTCTTACCCAGCGTCTTGCTTTCAATGGCGCTGTATCAGGTCCTCGTGCGTGCCACAGGCCTCTTGGTCGTCATGACCGCAGGCCGGGCCCTGTTTGTATTCAGCCTCACCCTTGTTCTATGCGGAGCCTCGGGATGGCTCGCCACAGGAAAACTGCGGCGCCTTGACCCCGCCGAGGTTTTTTGATGACAACCTCAGGCAGCCAACCCCTCGTTGAGATTAGGGGGCTGAACCATTGGTTTGATGAGGCTGGAAGTCCCAAACAGGTGCTGCGCAACATCAACCTAAGCGTAAATCCCGGGGAAATTGTCATTCTTACGGGCCCCTCAGGTTCGGGGAAAACCACCCTGCTCACCATGGTGGGAGCCCTGCGGGCAGCCCAAGAAGGCAGCTTGCGCATTTTTGGCCATGAGCTCAAAGATGCACGCAACCCAGAGCTAACGCGGCTGCGGCGTCAGGTGGGCTTCATCTTTCAAGCGCACAATTTGATGCCCTATCTCTCAGCCCTGCAAAACGTGCGCCTTGGGCTCGAAGTGCTGCCGGCATGGCTCAAGCAGGGTCGCTCCGCCATGGATGGACGCTGCCAGGAAGGATTGGAGCAGGTGGGCCTGGGCCATCGCCTCCACTACCAGCCGGCCAAACTCTCCGGCGGGCAAAAGCAACGGGTCGCCATTGCCAGGGCCCTGGTGGCAGGTCCCAAGTTGTTGCTGGCAGACGAGCCCACCGCCGCCTTGGATCGCGAATCCGGCAGGGACGTGGTGGATCTGTTTCAACGCCTTGCAAAGGAGCAGCAAGCCGGGATTGTGATGGTGACCCACGACAACAAAGTGCTCGACATCGCTGATCGCATCGTGGCTCTTGAAGCTGGAGCCCTGGCGGAGAGCTAACTCCAACCACCGCGCAAGCAGCCAACTCATACTCACTCCGACTTAGCCTATAGTTTCCCCATTGCCCGCCCCTTGCCAGCCCTGCCATGGACCTCTCCAATCCCAACACCGCCGCCAACCTCGAAGCCGCGTTTGGCGGGGAAAGCATGGCCAACCGCAAATATCTGTTTTTTGCTGCCGTCGCCCAACAGCTCGGCAACAAGGAGCTCGCCCGCCTGTTTAAAGACACGGCCAACCAGGAAACGGAGCACGCCTTTGCCCACTTCCGCCTGCTGCACCCCGAATTAGTGATCGACGATCCCGAGGCGCTCTCTGGGGCAGAGAAGGCCGCCGTCTTAAGCCGCTGTCTGGAGCTGGCGATCGAGGGGGAGACCTACGAATACACAACGATGTATCCGGAGTTTGCCGTCCAGGCCGAGCGCGATCGCGACGCCGGGGCCAGCGCCGAATTCCAGGAGCAAATCTCCGAGTCCAAGGCCCATGCCGGAATCTTCCGCAAGGCCGCCAGCAACTTCGGCTTTCTCGTACCCATTGAGCACCACCACGCCGAGCGCTACGGCGTCGCCCTCGAAGCCCTCCAGGGCAAGGGCAGCGCTGGCGATGCCGCCACCGCCACCCCGGGGCTGTGGATTTGCAAGGTTTGCTCGATGATTTACGACCCCACCAAGGGGGATCCGGATTCAGGCATTGCCGCCGGCACCCCCTTCGAATCCATTCCGGATTCCTGGATTTGTCCGATCTGCCAAACCCGCAAGGCCAACTTCATTCCCTATTGCCCGCCAGCCCTGCTGGCCGCCTAAACGGCGCCAAGCCCTAGGCCGCCTGCGGTGGGGGGGTGGGCTGGCCGCCGGCGTGGAAAGGCAGCACCAAGGTGGCCCAATGGTCCGGACGCTTGGGCTTAACCCGGCGCGATTGGCGAACACCGAAGGGAACCCGCACCACATTGGTGCCTTCGACCCGAACGGTAGATGTGGTCCTGATGGATTGGTCAGGGCCCTTGGTGGAAGACGCTTTGGTAGCAGACGCTTTGGTAGCAGAACCCTTGCTGCCAGAGCCGTTGTTGGTGCCGTTCATGATCCCCAAACGATGAATGGCGAAGCTGCTGAAATGGTGCCAAGAGCAATCGCCTATGGACACCTTTGAAGCAAATTGGATCAAAAAAGCAAGGCCCGAAGCAAAACTTCTGAACTTTGCTTATTTCAATCTCACCCCATTGTGCGCCATAAACAGCCTAATTGACAGCCTGTGCAAGGGTTCGCTGGGCCAGTTCCTCAACTGAAGGACACGTGCACACCAAATTGCGATCGCCGTAAGCATTGTCAATGCGGGCAACTGCAGGCCAAAACTTGTTGCTTCTCTGGCCATCACCGGCCGGGAATGCGGCCTGGCTCCGGCTATAGGGCCGATCCCAACCATCGGCCGTCACTGCAGCCAGGGTGTGGGGAGCTCGCTTCAGCGGGTTGTTGGCGGGATCCAGCTCCCCTGCCTCGATCGCAGCCGCCTCGGCCCGAATCGCCACCATCGCTGCACAAAAGCGATCAATCTCCGCCAACGACTCACTCTCGGTGGGCTCCACCATCACCGTCCCGGCCACCGGCCAGCTGACGGTGGGGGCATGGAAACCAAAATCCATCAGCCGTTTGGCCAGGTCGTCGACCTCCAGGCCCACGGCCCGCTTCAACGGCCGCAAATCAAGGATGCACTCGTGGGCCACCCGGCCATGGGCGCCGCGAAACAGCACCGGGAAATGGGGATCGAGGCGCTCGGCAATCAGGTTGGCCGCCAGCAAGGCCACCTGGCTGGCCGTGCGCAAGCCGCTACCACCCATCATGCGGATGTACATCCAACTGATCGGCAGGATGCTGGCGCTGCCCAAGGGGGCCGCCGACACCTGACCCGCCCCATCTGCGAGGGGATCACCAACCGATCCAGGCAAGAAGGGCACCAGGTGCTCGGCCACCGCGATCGGTCCAACCCCCGGACCGCCGCCGCCATGGGGAATACAGAACGTCTTGTGCAGGTTGAGGTGGCAGACATCGGCGCCATAGAGCCCCGGCTTGCACAAGCCCACCTGGGCGTTGAGGTTGGCCCCATCGAGATACACCTGGCCCCCATGGCCGTGGACCAGGGCGCAAATTCTGGTGATGCCGGCCTCAAAGACCCCGTGGGTGGAGGGATAGGTGACCATCAGGGCCGCCAAATGCTCCCCGTGGGCCTGGGCCTGGGCTTCGAGATCAGCCCAATCGATGTTGCCGTCCCCATCACAGGCAACCGGCACCACTTGCATGCCCGCCATCACCGCACTGGCGGGGTTGGTGCCATGGGCACTGGTGGGGATCAGGCACACCCGACGATGACCTTCGCCGCGGCTGCGATGCCAGGCCCGAATCGCCAAAAGCCCGGCGTATTCCCCTTGGGATCCGGCATTGGGCTGGAGCGACACGGCTGCAAAGCCGGTGATCGCAGCAAGCCAGCGCTCCAAATCAGCCGCCAACCGCTGGTAGCCGGCCGCCTGGGCCGGAGGAGCAAAGGGATGCAACTGGCTAAACGCCGGCCAACTCACGGGCGCCAGTTCCGCCGCCGCGTTCAGCTTCATCGTGCAGCTGCCCAGCGGGATCATGCCGTGCACCAGGGAGAGGTCCTTGCTGACCAGCCGTTGGATGTAGCGCAGGAGTTCGGTTTCACTGCGGTAGTGGTGAAACACGGCCTGGCCCAGCCATGGCCCCTGGCGCAACGGCAGCTCAGACCAGGCCTCTTCCAGGCTCCCCTGATGCCAGGCCTCCATGCAGGCTGCTTGGGCCTGGGCGGCCTGGCCGGGACCATCAGCCAAGGCCGCCAACAGGGCTTGCAATTCCTCAAGGGAACTCAGCTCATCGAGGCTGATGCCCACGGCCGCGTCCCCTGGGCGGAGATTGAAACCACCGGCCAAGGCCCTGGCCACGAGCCCATTGGGATGGGCCGAGGGCAGGCTGAGGGTGTCAAATCCAGGTCCAGGCTCCACCGCCAGGCCCAAAGCCCCCAGCCCCGCGGCCAAGGCGCAGCGCAGGGCCAGCAACCGCTGGGCGATGGCGGTCAAACCATCGGGGCCGTGGTGCACGGCATAGAAGCCGGCCATCACAGCCAGGAGCACCTGGGCCGTACAGATGTTGCTGGTGGCCTTGTCGCGGCGGATGTGCTGCTCGCGGGTCTGGAGGGCCAAGCGCAGGGCGCCCTGGCCTTCCGCATCGAGGGACTGACCCACCAGGCGACCAGGAATCTGGCGCTTAAAGGCCTCGGTGGTGGCAAAGAACGCCGCGTGGGGGCCCCCAAAACCCATGGGCACCCCAAAACGCTGGGTGCTGCCCACGGCGATATCCGCCCCCAGCTCCCCCACCGGCTGGAGCAACACCTGGGCCAATGGATCGATCGCCACCGCTGTGATCACCCCAGCTGCCCGGGCCGCAGCCAGGAGGGGTGACGGATCCCACAAACCACCCCCAGCTCCCGGCAGCTGCAACAACAGCCCAAACACATCCCCAGCCAGGGTTGGGTCGGCAATCCCCGAGGCCGCCAGGGCCTGGGCATCAATCAACTCCAGCGCAATCCCCAGGGGCTCGGCACGGGTCTGGAGCACCGCCAGGGTTTGGGGGAAGACGGCCTGATCGACCAAAAAACGATGGGCCTGGGGCCGCTTGCCCACCGACAGGGCCATGGCCATCGCCTCAGCGGCGGCGGTGGCCTCATCGAGCAACGAAGCATTGGCAATCGGCAGCCCGGTCAGCTCGCTGATCAGGGTTTGGAAATTGAGCAGGGCCTCCAGCCGGCCCTGGGCAATTTCAGCTTGATAGGGGGTGTAGGCCGTGTACCAGGCTGGGTTCTCGAACACATGGCGCTGGATCACCGCCGGAGTTGCCGTGCCGTAGTAGCCCTGGCCAATCAGGCTGCGCACCACCTGGTTTTGGGCGGCAATCTGGGCTAATTCGGCCAGGGCCTGGGCCTCCCCGCAGGGCTCGGGCAAGCCAGCCAGCGCCTCACCAGGGGGAAGCAAGATCTCAGCCGGCACAATTTGGCTAGCCAAATCCTCGAGGCTGGACGCACCCAACTCAGCCAGCATCTGTCTCTGGTCATCCTGGGAAGGCCCCAGATGACGGGCCTCAAAGGTTGGGGGAGCTACTGACATCAAGCGCCTTGCACCTTGGCGCCGTAGCGCTCCGCATCCATCAGGCCGTCCAGCTCCGCTGGATCGCTGGGCTGAATCACCAACAACCAACCTTCCCCATAGGGGTCGTTTTGCAATTCTTCGGGACTCGCCAACACGGACTCATTCCTGGCCTCGACAACCCCTGTGATCGGCGACAGCAGGTCTTCCACCGCTTTCACCGATTCGACACTGCCAAAGCTCTGACCCGCAGTGAGCTGGGATCCCACCTCGGGCAACTCCACAAAAACGATGTCGCCGAGCTGATCAATGGCAAAGGCACTCAGGCCCAACCGCAGCCGGCCGCCCTCGGGCCGCACGTATTCATGGCTATCGGCGTAGCGGCAGTCGCTCGGGAAATTGGACGCCATCGGCCAGCCACTCGGTGGGCTCAGTTTGCCTGAATTGCCCCCGTTTCGGCCAAGGCCACCAGCGCCCGCTCCATCGCCAGCTCCCCATGGGCGTGGTGGGTGCCGCCTTGGGCATAGAGCACATAGGGCTCCCGCAGGGGGGCATCGGCCGAAAATTCACTGGTGCTGCCATCGATGAAGGTGCCCCCCGCCATCACCAAGTCGCTGGCATAGCCAGGCATCGGAGCTGGCACGGGATCGAGATAGGCCCCCACCGGAGACGCCGCTTGAAACGCCCGGCACACCGCCTTCAAGGGCTCGGGGGACCCCAAGCGAATGGCCTGGATCACATCACTGCGCACCGCACCGGCCTGGGGATGCACCGCAAAACCCAAATTGGCAAACACCTCTGCCAGCAACTCCGCGCTGATCAAGGCTTCGGCCACCATCTGGGGCGCCAAAAACAGCCCTTGGAAGAGCAACCGGTGCAGATCAAAACCCGTGCCCCCCTCCGAGCCAATGCCAGGGGCCGTGAGCCGGCAGCAGGCCATCTCCACCAAGTCGGCCCGACCCGCCACGTAACCGCCCGTTGGCGCAATGGTGCCGCCCAGGTTTTTGATCAGGGAACCTGCGATCAGATCAGCGCCCACCGCCGTCGGCTCCTGGGCCTGCACCAGCTCCCCGTAGCAGTTGTCGACAAAACACACACACTCCGGCTGGATGGCTTTGACGAGCTCACAGAGCTCCCCGATTTCATCCACCCCCAGGGAAGGACGCCAGCTGTAGCCGCAGCTGCGCTGGATCAACACCATGCGGGTGGGCTCGGCCAGGGCCTCCTTCAGCGCAGGACGATCCACAAGACCCTGGCCGTCGAGGGGAAGCTCGGCATAGGCAACGCCAAAATCGGCCAGCGACCCCTGGCCCCTGCCCCGGATGCCAATCACCTCCTCCAGGGTGTCGTAGGGGCGCCCCGTAATCGCCAACAGCCGATCACCGGGGCGCAGCACCCCAAATAGGGCCGCGGCGATGGCATGGGTGCCGCTCACAAATTGAAGCCGCACGGCGGCCGCCTCGGCCTGGAGCACCCGGGCAAACACCCGATCCAAAACCTCGCGGCCCTGATCCCCGTGGCCGTAGCCACTCACCGAAGCGAAGTGCTGGGTGCCCAACCGTTCCGCCGCAAAGGCGTCCAACACCCGCGACAGCCGATGGCGCACCTGGGCCGTATGCCCCGCAGCCAGGGGCTGAATCCGCTCTCTGGCAGCGGCCACCTGATCAGCCGCCCAAGCGGAAACGGTCATGGCGAGGCAGCCCATCTGGCCCCATGCTGCCCTTCAGGCGGGGGCGGCCCGGTGCGGCCTAGATTTTGTCGTTATTGAGTGCTGGCCCAAGGCATCGACCTTGGCTAACGCGCCACCGGAGGAAGCCTTGGTTTTGAGCTCCAAAAGCCCCGCGTCCGACCTACAGGCCCAACTGTTGAGGGTCGATCGGCCCAACGCAGCCCAGGAGTCCCGCATGCGGGATGCCGTTCAGGAGCACAGGACCCCGCTTCCGCCCCGGCAGCGCAAGTTCAAATTCGGCACCACCACCTTCATGCTCGTCATGCATGTGGGCGCCGTCTTTGCCCTGTTGCCCCGCTTTTGGAGCTGGCAAGCGGTGGCGGCCCTGGGGGTTCTGTACTGGATCACGGTGTTAGGGGTCACCCTGGGGCTGCACCGCCTCGTCACCCACCGCAGCTTTGTCGCCCCCAAGTGGGTGGAGCGGATCTTGGTGCTGATGGGGGCCCTGGCCTGCCAAAGCGGACCCATCGAGTGGGTGGGGCTGCACCGCCATCACCACAAGTTTTCAGACCAATCCAACGATCACCACGATGCTGGCCGGGGCCTGTGGTGGGCCCATAGCGGCTGGATGCTCCATGAGATCCCAGCCCTCCAACACGTGGGCCGGCTGACCGGCGATCTCCAGAAAGATCCCCTCTATCGCTGGCTGGATCGTTGGTTTCTGCTGGTTCAGCTGCCCCTGGCCCTGGGCCTGTACTGGTATGGAGAAGCGGCCGGGGTGCACGGCGGTGGCCTGGGCCTGGTGCTCTGGGCAATCCCCCTGCGCCTGGTCATCGTCTATCACGTGACCTGGCTGGTGAATTCGGCCACCCACGCCGTTGGCTACCGCAATTTCGACTCCCCCGACCTCTCCCGCAATTGCTGGTGGGTGG
>CANHGA010000003.1 GCA_947460085.1 Synechococcaceae cyanobacterium | reverse complement strand
CTTCGCCTCAATGGCCTGGTGCTGGCCATCACTCCAGCGACGGCCCGGCATCACCCGGCCGGTGAATTCATCGACGATCACCGCATCGGTGCCGCGCACGATGTAATTGACATCCTTGATGAACAGCTCCTTGGCCTTGAGGGCATTGTTGATGTAGTGGGCCCAGGGATCTTCGGGGTTGAACAAATCGGCCACACCCAGCATCTGCTCGGCCTTGCCATAGCCCTCATCGGTGAGGGTCACATTGCGCTGCTTCTCATCAACTTCGTAGTCGCCCTCGGGGTCAATGCCGTCTTTGCCCATCTCATCGGCGCGTTCCAGCTGGGCTGCAACTTCCGCTGCCCGGCGGTACTTCTCCTGGGGCCGCTCCACCTGGCCTGAAATGATGAGGGGCGTGCGGGCTTCATCGATCAGAATCGAATCCACCTCGTCGATGACACAGAAGTAGGGGTCGCGCTGCACCACCTCGGCGATGTCATTCGCCATGTTGTCGCGCAGGTAATCGAAACCCAACTCAGAGTTGGTGGCGTAGGTGATGTCGCAGCCGTAGTTACGCCGCCGCTCCGGCGGAGACATGTCCTGCTGGATCAGGCCCACCGAAAGGCCCAAAAAGCGATGCACCTGACCCATCCACTCGGCGTCGCGCCTGGCCAGGTAGTCGTTCACCGTGACCACGTGCACGCCCCGGCCCGTGAGGGCATTGAGGTAGGCCGGCAGGGTGGCCACCAGAGTTTTGCCCTCGCCGGTTTTCATCTCGGCGATCTGGCCCTCGTGCAGCACCATGCCGCCGATCAGCTGCACATCGAAGTGGCGCATGCCCAGCACCCGCTTGCCGGCTTCGCGCACCACGGCAAAGGCCTGGGGGAGCAACTCATCAAGCAGGGCCTTCTCGCGGGCTGCGATCGCCGTGGCACTACCACCAGCTGCGGCGCCATTCGCCAGCTTCTGGCGGAATTCGCCGGTGAGCCCGCGTAGCTCATCGTCGCTGAGGGGAGTGATCTCCTCCTCCAGCAGGTTGATGTCGGAGACCAGGGGCTGGTAGCGCTTCAGCTTGCGGGCATTGGGATCACCCAGCAGCAGCTTGAGCATGGGAAAACGGCCTACCAAACCTGTATCAGCAGCCTACTGAAGCCGGATTCCGGCCGGGCAGAATAATGACGATGCAGGGTATGGGCCTTGATCGGGGATGCCATGGCCAACGCTGAAGCCATCTCGGTGATCTGCCATGGCCCGGGGGCTTGGCGGCTACAGCTACAGCCAAGGGGCCTGGGCCAGTTGCAGCAGTTGCTGGATGGGCACAGCTTTTGGGCCCAGGGGCGGAGCCGCAAAGCCCTCAGGCAGATGCTTCAAGGCAGCCAAGCCGTGGTCAGCAGTTGGCAGGGTGGGGCCTTGATCGGCTTCGGCCGGGCCACCAGCGACGGCCTCTATCGGGCCGTGCTCTGGGATGTGGTGGTGGATAGCGACCACCAGGGCCAAGGGCTTGGCCGCCGCATCGTGGAAACCCTGCTGCAGGCCCCCGCCCTGAGACATGTGGAGCGCACCTATCTGATGACCACCAACAGCTCAGGCTTCTACAGCCAACTGGGCTTTGAACCCATGGGCAATCAGCAACTGATGTTGCGCAAAAGCACTTGATTGATCGCCCTTGGGACAGGGCTGGACTGAATCAAGCGGATGAAGAGATTCGAACTCTCGACCCTCTCCTTGGCAAGGAGATGCTCTACCACTGAGCTACATCCGCATGCCGGCCAGAACTGACGTTCCCTGCCGACTCATTGAGCTTGCACCACGGGGGTGCCCTCGGTCAAATCGCTGCTACGCCAATCCGCTCGCCCTGATAGCCGGCACGGGCGCACACCGTCTGGCACCAAGGCAGATGGTCCAAGTACCAATCCACCGTGGCCGCCAGGCCCTCCTCAAAGTTGTGGCGCGGCTGCCAGCCCAGCTCCGTGCTGATGCGGTTGGGATCAATCGCATAGCGCCGGTCGTGGCCGGGCCGGTCGCTCACCCGGGTGATCAGCCGGGCATGGGGAGCCCCACCGGGTAGCCGCTGATCGAGCACAGCACAGATCGCCTCCACCACCTGCTTATTAGACCGTTCCCCATGGCCGCCCACGCAATAGCTGCGGCCCACTTGGCCCTGGGTGGCCGCCAGCAGCAGGGCATCCACGTGGTCTTCCACGTAGAGCCAGTCGCGCACGTTGGCCCCATCGCCGTACAGCGGTATCGGCTCGCCCGCCACCGCCTTCAGGATCACCACCGGAATCAACTTCTCGGGGAACTGCCAGGGGCCGTAGTTGTTGGAGCAATTGGTGAGCACCACCGGCAGGCCGTAGGTGTGGTGCCAGGCGTTCACCAGGTGGTCGCTGGCGGCCTTGCTGGCCGAATAGGGCGAGCGGGGGTCGTAGGGGGTGGTTTCGCAGAAGCGGCCCGTTTCGCCCAGGGAACCAAACACCTCATCGGTACTGATGTGGTGAAAGCGAAAACCCTCGCGCCGTTCACCAGCCAATCCATCCCAATGGGCCCTTACCGCCTGGAGCAGGTTGAACGTGCCCGTCACATTGCTCTCAATGAAGGCCCCTGGGCCATCGATTGAGCGGTCCACATGGCTTTCCGCGGCCAAGTGCATCACCAGGTCGGGATCGGCCATTTGCACGGCCTCAGCTGTGGCCGCCGCATTGGTCAGATCCACCCGCAAGAGCTGGTGGCGATCTCCAGCTTGCAACTGATCAACCCCGGTGAGGTCACTGGCATAGCCGCAGCGATCCAGGTTGAACACCAGCGCACTGCTTTGGCCCAACAAGCGGCGCACCACGGCACCGCCAATAAAACCCGCACCGCCGGTCACCAGGATGCGGCGCCTTTGGCCCAGCAGGGCGGGCAGATCGGTGCTCGGATCAGGCATCAGATCGGTCATCGCAGGATGGGTAAACGCGGAATCAATGGAGCCCACTCACCCCAGGCTGGCGAGCACCTGGGCCAGGGCAACGCGCCAGTGGATGGGCTTGAGCCCCAGGGCCGCCCGGCTGGCGGTGCAATCCAGAAGGGAATAGCTGGGGCGCTGGGCCGGGGTGGGGTAATCGACGGTGCTGATCGGAGTCACCTGGGCTGCCCGTTCCAACAAGCCCCTGGTCACACCCAATTCGCCAATCGCAAAAGCAAAGTCGTACCAACTGGCTGCACCGGCATCGCTGTGGTGCAGGATCCGCGGCTGTTCAGGCCCGGGGTCGGATGGGGTTACGCCTGCTCCGATCGCCCGCCAACAGGCCGCCGCCAAGGTGTGGGTTGCGGTGGGGCAGCCCACCTGATCCGCCACCACCCCAAGCGGTTCGCCAGCAGCAGCCTTGAGGGCATGCAGCTTGAGCATGGTGAGGCAAAAGTTCTGGCCCACCGGGCCATAGACCCAGCTCGTACGCAGCACCCGGGCCCCCGGTAGCGCCAGGGCTGCCTGCTCTCCGGCCGCCTTACTGGTGCCATAGGCCCCCAAGGGTTGGACAGCTTGATCGAGCCGGTAGGGAGAGCCCTGGGATCCGTTGAACACAAAATCGGTGCTCACCTGCAATAGCCGGCCGCCGGTTTCCGCCAGGGCTTCTGCAAAGGCTGCCGGCGCTCCAGCGTTCACGGCTTGGGCCAGTTCCGGCTCACTTTCTGCCTTGTCCACCGCTGTGTAGGCACCCGCGTTCAGCACCCAATCAGGCTTCTGCTCCCGCACGAGGCTGGCGCAGGCCTTGGCATCGGCCAGATCCAACCCTTGGCGCGTTAACGCGATGAGCTCAATGCCCCGGGGCACGGACGCCTGCAGCGCCTGGCCCAACTGCCCCGCAGCCCCGGTCACCACAACACGCACGCCGTCGCTCATCGGAACAGGTCCGCCGCTTGGGCATCCGGCAACCAGGGGGCCGCGGCATCTTTCTCAGCTAGCAGCGGTTCGATCCCCCCAAGGGAATCCAACGGCCAGGCAATGGCCACCTGCGGGTCATCCCAGCGAATGGCCCGCTCGCAATCCTTGCTCCAAAAGTCGGTGGTCTTGTAGAGCACCTCGGCATGCTCGCTCAAGGTCAGAAAGCCATGGGCAAAGCCCTCTGGCACCCACAGCTGGTGGTGGTTTTCGCTGGTCAGTGCTGCCCCAACCCATTGGCCAAAAGTGGGCGAACTGCGCCGGATGTCCACCGCCACATCAAAGATTTCGCCCAATACGCAGCGGACGAGCTTGCCCTGGGGATGGGGCGGTAGCTGGTAATGCAAACCCCGCAGCACCCCGCGACTGGAGCGGGAGTGGTTGTCCTGCACGAATGCCGGGGCTTGCTCCACAGGCAAACCGAGGGCCGTAGCAAAGCTGCGCTGGTTCCAGCTCTCAAAGAAAAAGCCCCGATCATCACCAAACAGCCGTGGCGTGAGCAGCAAGGGCACCTGGTGCCGATCGCCGGCCAGCGGGGTGCCGGCGCTGGTTAGGAGGGAGTCGGCCCGCATTACGCCAGCTCCAGCAATTGCAGCAAATAGTCGCCGTAGCCACTCTTGCGCAGCGGTGCAGCTAAGGCTTCCAGCTCGGATCCGGCAATCCAGCCCATCCGCCAGGCCACTTCCTCGGGGCAGCCCACCTTGAGGCCCTGGCGGTGCTCAAGGGTGCGGATGTAACTGCCGGCCTCGTGCAGGGAATCGCAGGTGCCCGTATCCAGCCAGGCCATGCCGCGGCCCATCAATTCCACCTGGAGCAACCCTTCTTCCAAATACTGACGATTCAGATCGGTGATCTCCAGCTCTCCCCGATCAGACGGCACCACGCGCCTAGCCCGCTCCACCACCGACGAGTCATAGAAATAGAGGCCTGTCACGGCGTAGCGGCTCTTGGGCTTGGCCGGCTTTTCTTCCAGGCTCAGCACCTTGCCATCGGCATCGAACTCCACCACCCCGTAGCGCTCGGGATCCCGCACGCCATAGGCAAACACCGTGGCCCCGGCTTGCCCCCCATTGAGGCCCTGCAACTGGGGTGAGAGGTCGTGGCCATGGAAGAGGTTGTCGCCCAGCACCAAGGCAGCCGGCGCACCAGCAAGAAAATCAGCCCCAATCAAAAAGGCCTGGGCCAGGCCATCGGGGCTGGGCTGCACCGCGTAGGAAATCGCCATGCCCCAGGCCGATCCATCGCCCAGCAAGCGCTGGAAGGCGGGTTGATCCACCGGGGTGGTGATGATCAGCACCTCCCGAATCCCCGCCAGCATCAAGGTGCTGAGGGGGTAATAAATCATCGGCTTGTCGTACACCGGCAGGAGCTGTTTGCTCACCGCCTGGGTGATCGGATGGAGGCGGGTGCCGCTCCCTCCGGCCAGGACGATCCCCTTTCGGCTCACTGGGCTACTTGGGGCAGGGCCTTCATCAGGCTGCCCATCTCGAGGGCCTGCATGCCGTAACTCCAGCCCAGGTTGCTCTTGATGCCGGCCCGCTCCAGGGCCTGCTGCATGGTGTCGGTGGTGAGCACCCCAAAAATCACGGGCACGCCGCTATCGCGGGATACGGCTGCCACCCCCTTGCTCACTTCGGCCACCACCACATCGAAATGGGGGGTATCGCCCCGGATCACGGCACCCAGGGTGATCACCACTTGATAACGGCCACTAGCCGCCATCCGCTGGGCCACCAGGGGAATCTCAAAGCTGCCGGGCACCCAGGCCACATCCAGCTGGCTGCTGGCTTCACTGGCGTCGATGCCGTGGCGGGATAAACAATCGAGGCAGCCACTCAGGAGCTTGGCTGTCACCAAATCGTTGAACCGGGCTACCACGACACCGATCCGCAGGCTGGCCGCCTCCGTAAACCGTCCTTCAAAGGTCGCCACGTCTTGGCTGCATCGATGGCACTCAGCCTACGCAGGCTGGCGGCCGAGCCTTTCAGCAGGCCCTAAACCACAAAGAAGCTGACGCCCCAGTTGAGCAGCACCAGGGCAACCCAGGCGATGCCGCCCAGCAGGATCAGGCGGTTAGAGCGGCCGGAATCCTCGCTGCTGGCGTAAAGCACCGGCACCGCAACGATCAAGGCAAACGACATCACCACCAGGGCCAAAACGGTGAGGGTGTTGAGGATCTGCATGGTGGGTGCGGCGAGTGGCCAGGGGCCAATTCAGGCAGTTGGCGGATTCTCACACGACGACCCGGCTCCCGTGGCCACTGGCGCGGGCTTCCTTCACAAGTTGTGGGGGTTCCGGGCAAAGGCCCGCCCAGCAATGCCCTTACGATCACTGCCTTGATGCCCCCCAGCCGTGGCCGCGCCAGCCGAGCAGCAGCCTGAGCTGGCCCTCCAGGGCAGTCTGTTTGGCGAGCCGGAAGCGGCCCAGTCCAAGACCCAAACCAAAACCACTGCCACCACGCTCGGGTCCCTGGGCCATCTCGATGAAGCAGCACTGGCCGCCGATGCCAGCAGCCGGCCCAGGCAGCGGCAAACCAGGGCAACAAACGAGCCAGGCCAAAGCGAGCCCACCCCTGGGCCAAGCCAAGACGCCAGCTCGGATCTGCCCCCCTGGCACCACCACGGCCTGGTGGACCCGGAGCAGCTCACGCCGATGCTGCGCCACTACGTGGAGCTCAAGGCCGCCCATCCCGAGCGGGTGCTGCTCTATCGCCTGGGCGACTTTTTCGAATGCTTCTTTGAAGACGCCATTTCCCTCTCCCGGCTCCTCGAGCTCACCCTGACCGGCAAGGAAGCCGGCAAGGCCATCGGCCGGGTGCCCATGGCGGGCATTCCCCACCATGCCGCCGAGCGCTATTGCGCCGAGCTGGTGCGCCGCGGCCTGAGCGTGGCCCTCTGCGACCAACTCGAGACGGCAGCGGCGAAGGGGCCCGCCAAGGGCGAACTGCTCAAGCGGGGCATCACCAGGGTGCTCACCCCCGGCACGGTGCTGGAAGACGAAATGCTCTTCGCCCGGCGCAACAACTGGCTCTGCGCCGTGGTGTTGGGCGCCGGGGGCGATGGGACCCGCTGGGGACTGGCCGTGGCGGATGTCAGCACGGGCGAATTTCAGGTGACCGAGCGCCAGGGCAGCGATCTGTTGCACCAGGAGCTGCTGCAGGTGGAAGCGGCCGAAGTGCTGTGGCCCTCGGCAGAAGGGATCAAGCCCCCCTGGTGCCCCGATGGTTTGCACCTGACGGCCCTGCCCCGCACCCCCTTTGAGGCCCCAGAAGCCAGCGCCACCCTCAAAAGCCGCTTTGGCCTAGCCAGCCTCGATGGGCTGGGGCTCCAGGCTGTTCCCCTCGCGATGCGGGCGGCCGGGGGCCTGGTGGCCTACCTCGATGCCACCCAGGAGGGCCAAGTTCCCCTCGATTTACCCACCACCTGGCATGCGGGGGATCTGTTGATCCTCGATGCCCAAACCCGTCGCAACCTGGAGCTCACCAAAACCCAAACAGCGGGAGCAAGCCAGGGCTCTTTGCTCTGGACCCTCGATCGCACCCACACCGCCATGGGGGGCCGCTGCCTGCGGCGCTGGGTCGAAGCTCCCCTCGTGGAGCGCAGCGCCATTCTCGAGCGCCAGGCCGGCGTGGGGGAACTGGTGGCCCAGCGGCCCCTACGGCTTGGCGTGCGGCGTTTGCTCAGGCCCATGGGGGATCTCGAACGCCTCGCTGGACGGGCTGGGGCCGGCAGCGCCTCAGCCCGGGATCTGGTGGCCCTGGCCGATGGCCTCGAGCGCCTGCCCCAATTGGCGGCCCTGCTGACCAAAAGCAAGAGCCAGCCCCTGCAAGCCCTGGCCCAGCCCTGGCCCGAGCTGGAAACGATCGCCGCCCTACTGCGCCACAACCTGCTCGACACCCCCCCCCTCACCATCAGTGAAGGGGGCCTGATCCACGACGGTGTCGATCCCCAACTCGATGGCTTGCGTAACCAACTCGACGACCAAGACGCCTGGCTGCGGGGCCAGGAGGCCCTCGAGCGCCAAACCAGTG
This sequence comes from Synechococcaceae cyanobacterium, assembly GCA_947460085.1. Taxonomy (GTDB): domain Bacteria; phylum Cyanobacteriota; class Cyanobacteriia; order PCC-6307; family Cyanobiaceae; genus Cyanobium_A. The sequence goes on along the minus strand of CANHGA010000003.1, from coordinate 19,519 downwards.
GCATCCCCACCCTCAAACTCCAATACCACCGCACCTTTGGCTACTTCCTGGCGGTGAGCCGGGCCAAATCGGCAGCCGTGCCCGACCACTGGATCCGCCGCCAGACCCTGGCCAATGAGGAGCGCTTCATCACCCCCGAGCTCAAGGCCAGGGAAGGCAAGATCCTGCAGCTCAAGGCCCGGGCCGCCCAACGGGAATACGAGCTGTTTTGCCAGCTGCGCTCGGAAGTAGGAACCCAGGCCGCACCGATTCGGGTGGCCGCCCGGCTGGTGGCCGAGCTCGATGCGGTGGCCTCCCTCGCCGATGTGGCCGCCACCGGGGGCTACTGCTGCCCAGAAATCACGGACAGCCGCGAGCTGGTGATTGAGGCGGGCCGGCACCCGGTGGTGGAGCAGTTGCTGGTGGAGGAAGCCTTCACCCCCAACGATCTGGCCCTCGGCGGCAAAGCCACCCCCGACCTGCTGGTGCTCACGGGGCCCAACGCCAGCGGCAAGAGCTGTTATTTGCGCCAGGCGGGCCTGCTGCAGTTGATGGCCCAAATGGGCAGCTGGATCCCCGCCCAATCGGCCCGGCTTGGCATTGCCGATCGGATCTTCACCCGGGTCGGTGCCGGCGACGACCTCAGCTCGGGCCAATCCACCTTCATGGTGGAAATGGCCGAAACCGCCAACATCCTTCACCACGCCACGGAACGCTCCCTGGTGCTGCTCGATGAGATTGGCCGGGGTACCGCCACCTTCGATGGGCTCTCGATCGCCTGGGCCGTGGCCGAGCACCTGGCGGCCGCCGATGGCCAGGGCATCAGGGCCCGCAGCGTGTTTGCCACCCACTACCACGAGCTCAACGAACTCGCCGAGCTCCTACCCAACGTGGCCAATGCCCAGGTGCTGGTGGAGGAATCCGGCGAGAGCCTGGTGTTCCTGCACCGGGTCGCCGCTGGAGGTGCCAACCGCAGCTATGGCATCGAAGCCGCCCGCTTGGCAGGGGTGCCGCCTTCGGTGGTGCTGCGGGCCCGCCAGGTACTGGGCCGCATTGAGGCCAATAGCCATGTGGCCGTAGGCCTGAGCAAGGTGGCCGCCTAGGCAGCTTCCAGCCAAGCCCTGCGCAACAGGGCATTACAGGCGGCCGCCACCAAACCAGCCCCACCTTTAGGGCCCTCAAGCCGCAGGTGCACCAGGCCACTCTCCGCCAGGTGCCGCTTGCTCTCGGCCACCCCCACAAACCCCACGGGCATGCCAATCACCAAGGCCGGCGCGGGGCAGGAACCGGCGGCCACCAAATCCAGCAGGGTCTCGAGGGCCGTGGGGGCACTGCCAATCAGCACAACTAAGGGGCGGGGGGCCTGGGGCGAGCCGCCAAGGGCTCTCAGGGCCGCAGCCATGCCCAAGGAGCTGCGGGTTTCAGACGCTGGCGCCCCTTCGGGCACGGTTGACGGCGCCCACTCCAACAGGGTGTGCACGGGATTGGCGAAGGTGCGCCGAGCCATGGGCGCCACCGCGGCAGCTGCCATGGCCGTATCGGTGAGGATCACCGCGCCTTGGGCCACCGCCGCCGCCCCGAGCGCGCAAGCCTGGGGGCTCCAGGCCACCAGCGGCGCCAACTCCACATCGCCACTGCTGTGCACGAGGCGCTCCAGCAGCTCCTGCTCCAGGGGGCTCAACCCCTGATAAACGCCGGTGGGCTCCAGCCAAGCGCGAATCCGCCGCACGCTCTCACTGAAAATCGGATGGTCGATCCCCTGATGGTCGATCCCCTGGCGGCTCATTTCGCTCTGGGCCATGGCGGCAGGCTGCACCGGCCACCAGACTTTGGCTGGTCATGCCCCCCTACCCCCATGCCCTTCCACCTCTATTGGGGCGACGATGAGGCCGCCCGCAGCCGGGCCATCGAGGCCCTGATCGACAAGCTGATCGATCCGGCCTGGGGCAGCATCAACCTCAGCCGGCTGGATGGCAACGACGCCGGCCAGGCAGCCCAGGCCCTCGCTGAAGCCCGCACACCCCCCTTGGGATCGGGGGCCCGGGTGGTGATCCTGCAGCGCAGCCCCTTTTGCAACCAATGTCCAGCGGAGTTGGCTGAACAACTGGAAAGCGGCCTGGATGTGCTGCCAGAAACCTGTCACCTGGTACTGGTGAATCCCGGCAAACCGGACGCCCGACTACGCACCACCAAGGCCCTGCAAAAACTGGTGAAAGCAGGCCAAGCCTTCGAGGCCAGCTTTGCCCTGCCCGCCATCTGGGATGGGGCCGGCCAAGTGGAGCTGGTGCAGCGCACGGCCCAAGCGCTCGGGCTCCGATTAGGGCCAGCGGCGGCCGAAGCCCTGTCGGAGGCCATCGGCAGCGACAGCGCCCGGCTGGCGAGCGAACTGGAGAAACTCTCCATCTATGCCGGCACCGATGCCCAGGGCCAAGCCCAAACAATCACGGCGGCGGCGGTCGCAGCCCTGGTGGCCAGCCACGCCACCAACAGCCTGGCCGTGGGCGATGCCCTGCTCGCTGGCAAACCTGCAGATGCCATTGCCCTAGTAGATGCCCTGCTGGAAGCCAATGAACCGGCCCTGCGGATCGTGGCGGCCCTCTCCAGCCAAATCCGCGGCTGGCTTTGGGTGAGCCTCCTGGAGAAGGCAGGCGAACAAGACGTCGCCGTGATCGCCAAGGCCGCTGGCATCGGCAACCCCAAACGCATCTATGTGATGCGCAAGCAAATCCGCGGCAAACAGTCCAAGCACTTCCTCAAGCTGTTGGGACAGCTGCTGGAGGTGGAAGCCGCCTTGAAGCGTGGAGCCGACGGCCGGGATGCCTTCCGCGATGGCTTTTTGTTGGCACCAGCCGAGCCGTAAAGGGTTAGGGAGGTCTTCTTAGGCGGCATCGGTGAATAATTGAGCCTTCCCGCGCGAGCGCTTCGGCGATCGGTTGCCATGGCCCTGCTGGTTCAGAAGTTTGGCGGAACCTCGGTAGCAGGCGTCGAACGCATCCAGGCCGTGGCCCAGCGCATCTGCCGCTGCCGTGAGGAGGGCAACGACCTGGTGATCGTGGTGTCGGCGATGGGGCACACCACCGATGAACTCACCGGACTCGCTGCCGCCATCAACCCCAACCCGCCCCAACGGGAGATGGACATGCTGCTGGCCACGGGCGAGCAGGTGTCGATGGCCCTGCTGGCAATGGCCCTCCATGCCCAGGGGGTTCCGGCCGTTTCGATGACCGGCACCCAGGCCGGGATCATCACCGAATCCGCCCATGGCCGAGCCCGCATCCTGGAAATTCGCACCGAACGGCTGCAACGCCTGCTCGAGGAAGGCTTTGTGGTGGTGGTGGCCGGCTTCCAGGGCACCAGCTCCGGCGCCTCCGGCACCCCCGAAATCACCACCTTGGGCAGGGGCGGCTCCGACACCTCTGCCGTGGCCCTGGCGGCAGCCCTTGGGGCCCAGGCCTGTGAGATCTACACCGATGTGCCTGGGGTGCTCACCACCGATCCCCGCAAGGTGGCGGATGCCCAATTAATGGACCAGGTGAGCTGCGACGAAATGCTCGAACTGGCCAGCCTGGGAGCCTCCGTGCTGCATCCCCGGGCCGTGGAAATTGCCCGCAACTACGGCGTCCCCCTGGTGGTGCGATCCAGCTGGAGCGACGAACCGGGCACCCTGCTGACCAGTCGTAAGGGTCGGCCGATCGGCCATGGGGGCCTGGAACTGGGCAAGCCCGTGGATGGGGCCGAGCTGGAACCAGCCCAAGCCGTGGTGGCCCTATCCCATGTGCCGGACCAACCGGGGGTGGCCGCCCAGCTGTTTGAAGCCCTCGGCAAGGCCGGTTTGAACGTGGACCTCATCGTGCAAGCCACCCATGAAGGCTCAGACAACGGCAGCTTCACCAACGACATTGCCTTCACCCTCGCCGAGGCCGAACTTGATCAGGCCCAGCTGGTCTGCCGCGAGGTGCTGGCGGAGCTCGGCGCCGATTTGGGCACCGGCGGAGCCCAACTCAAGGCCGAGGGCGGCATGGCCAAGCTGAGCATCTCGGGAGCCGGCATCCTGGGCCGGCCAGGGGTAGCCGCAAAACTGTTTGACACCCTGGCGAAGGCAGGCATCAACCTGCGCCTGATCGCCACCAGCGAAGTGAAGGTGAGTTGCCTGGTGGCGGGCCATCAAGGCGCCAAAGCCCTGCGGGCTGCCGCCGAGGTGTTTGAGCTGGCGGAGCAACAGCTGGTTCGCAACCCGAGCAGCTCCAACCTGGCCGACCCGGCCGTCCGCGGTGTGGCCCTGGATCTCGATCAGGCCCAGGTGAGTGTGCGCAGGCTCCCCGACCGCCCCGGCACCGCAGCAGCGGTGTGCCGGGCCCTGGCCGACGCCAGCATCAGCCTCGATGCCATCGTCCAATCCGAGCGCACCCACGGAGAAGGCCAGGCCCTCAGCCGCGACATGAGCTTCACCCTGCGCAAGGCTGATTTGGGCAAAGCAGACCAGGTCCTCAGCGCCCTGCTGAAGCAGTGGCCCGGAGCCCACTTCGAACAGGGAGCGGCCATCGCCCGGGTCAGCGCCGTGGGGGCGGGCATGCCCTGCACCCCCGGCACGGCCGCAACAATGTTCCGGGCCTTGGCCGATGCGGGCATCAACATCGAGCTGATCGCCACCAGTGAAATCCGCACCAGTTGCGTGGTGCCCGAAAACCTGGGTGTCCAGGCGCTGCAAGTGGTGCATGGGGCCTTTGGGCTCGGCGGCACCACCGTGCACCGGGCCCACGGCACCGAAGCCCCGGCTTAAGTGCGGCGCACCAGTTTCTGGCGAAGCTTTTTGATGCGATCGCGCAGGTTGGCGGCCTCTTCAAATTCAAGATTTTTAGCCGCCACCTTCATTTTGTCCTCAAGCTGGGTGATCAGCTCGGGCAAGGAATCCAAGGGCACTTGGTAGTCGCCTGAATCGTCGATCGCCTGGTTGGTGGCCTGCTCAAGCTGGTCATCGCTGAGGCGGCGGGTCACCTCCAAGGACGACAAAATCGAATTGCCCGACCGCTTACCCGCGGGGGTGGGTGTGATGCCGTGCTTCACGTTGTAGGCGTGCTGGATGGCCCGGCGGCGCTCGGTTTCGGAGATCGCCTTGACCATCGAATCGGTGAGGTTGTCGGCATAAAGCAACGCAACCCCCTCCACGTGGCGGGCCGCCCGGCCAATCGTTTGGATCAAGGAGCGCTCGGCCCGCAGAAAGCCTTCCTTATCGGCGTCGAGAATCGCCACCAAGGACACCTCGGGCAGGTCAAGGCCTTCCCGCAGCAAATTCACCCCCACCAGCACGTCGTACTCGCCATTGCGCAGGTCTTGGATGATTTCGATCCGCTCAATCGAGTGGATCTCGGAATGCAAGTAACGCACCCGCACCCCGTTCTCGGCCAGATAATCGGTGAGATCCTCGGCCATGCGCTTGGTGAGCGTGGTGATGATCACCCGCTCGTTTTTATCGGCCCGGATGCGGATCTCGCCCAGCAGATCATCCACCTGGCCTTCGGTGGGGCGCACCTCCACGATCGGATCGAGCACTCCGGTGGGCCGAATCACCTGCTGCACCACCTGGCCGTGGCTTTGCTCCAGTTCCCAGTTGCCTGGGGTCGCACTCACAAAGATGGTCTGGGTGGCCTTCTCCCAGAACTCCGACCCTTTTAACGGCCTGTTGTCAGCGGCACTGGGCAGGCGAAAGCCGTGTTCAATGAGCACCTGCTTGCGGGATTGGTCGCCGTTGTACATGGCCTGCAGCTGGGAGCAGGTCACATGGCTCTCATCCACCACCAACAGCCAGTCGTCGGGGAAATAGTCGATCAGGCATTCCGGCGGGGTACCTGCAGGGCGACCGGAGAGATGGCGGGCGTAGTTCTCCACCCCGTTGCAGTAGCCCACCTGGTCGAGCATCTCGATGTCGTAGGCGGTGCGCTGCTCGAGGCGCTGGGCCTCCAAAAGCCGGCCCTCACCATTGAGGAAATCCAGCCGCTCCCGCAGCTCCCCGCGGATGGCCTTGATCGCATCGGCCAGCCGCTCCTTGGGCGTCACAAAGTGTTTGGCCGGGTAGATGTTGATGCTTTCAAGGCTCTGGAGGATCTCGCCGGTGGTGGGGTCCACGTAGCGAATCGCCTCCACCTCATCGCCAAATAGTTCGATCCGCACCAGCCGGTCTTCATAGGCAGGTCCGATCTCCAGGACATCGCCCCGCACCCGGAAGCGGCCCCTGGCAATCTCCACATCGTTGCGGGCGTATTGGTTGTCGACCAACTCCCGCAGGGAAGCCCGCAGGTCGAGGGTGTTGCCCACCTCAAATTTGACGGCTGCCTTGAGGTATTCACTCGGAATACCCAAACCGTAGATGCAACTAATCGAGGCCACCACGATCACATCGCGGCGCTCAAACAAGGAGCGGGTCGCCGAGTGACGCAGCATGTCGATCTCTTCGTTGATCGACGCGGTTTTGGCGATATAGGTATCGGAGACCGGCACATAGGCCTCCGGCTGGTAGTAGTCGTAATAGGAAATGAAATATTCGACCGCGTTATTCGGGAAAAATTCCCGCAACTCATTACAGAGCTGGGCCGCCAGGGTTTTGTTGTGGGCCAGCACCAAGGTGGGGCGCCCGGTCTGGGCGATCACATTGGCAATCGAAAACGTTTTTCCCGTGCCTGTCGCCCCGAGCAGGGTTTGGTAGCGCTCGCCCCCATCAACCCCCGCAACCATCGCCTTGATGGCCGTGGGCTGATCTCCCTTGGGTTCGTAGGGGGCGTGGAGCTGGAAAGGGACCATGGCAGCCATTCTCGCGGTGCCCCGGGTTGGGCTGCGGCCGTAAGAACCGCCGTCCGGCGATTCAGGCGCTGAGGTTGGTGTTCAAGCTGGTGTTCAAACCGGACACTGAACGCCGCTGCCCAGGGCTTCCCGCAGGCCGCGAACCACGGCCACCATCGCCAACGGATCAGAGAGGCGGTTCACGGCAGAACCGACGCCCACACCAGCCGCACCGGCCGCAATCGCCATGGGCACGGTCACGGAAGAAAGGCCAGAGGCGCAGAGCACGGGGGTGCCGTGGCCTGCATCGGTCAGGGCCCGGCTAATCGCATGGGTGGCGGCCAGGGTGGGAGCGGCCTTCTCGATCAACCCCAGGGTGCCGGGGCTGAAGGGTTTGGCGCTGGTGCCCCCTTCGGTCTGGATGAGATCGGCGCCGGCCTCCACCAGGTCGATGGCGAGCTGTTCCTGTTGGTCCAGGGGCAGGACATGGGGCACGGTGACCGACAGCACCACCTCGGGCAGCAGCTCGCGGGTGCGGCGGGTGATGGCCAGCACTTCAGCGGCATCAAACACCCGACCCAGGGGATAGAAGACGTCGTAGTTGCCGATTTCCACAATGGCGGCTCCTGCGGCCACCGCGGCGGGGAACAGCTCGGGATCCACGGCACTCACGCAAATCGGCAGGCTGGAGACCCCAGCGGCCAGGGCCACCAGCTCGGGGTCACAGGCCAGGTCGATCAAATCAGCGCCACCGAGTCCGGCGGCGCGGCTGATCCGCTCGACAGAGGCGGCATCGAAGTTGGTGAGACCAGCGATCACCTTGAGCAAGCGGTGCTCGGCCAGGGCGGCTTGCAACTGGCTGGGCAGGCGATCGAGGCGCGACATCAGAACCATTGGGATAGTGGGGTGATTCTCCCATCAAGAGCCCCTACGGCCCAGGCCTCCCCCACCAGTTCAGCTCCAGGCTGGAGCCCCCACCATCTGCGACTGCACCGGCACCTGTTGCGCCAGCCGGCGCTGCTGCCGCAGGGGGTGGGGGTGCTAGCGGCCCTCTCTGGCGGCCAAGACTCCATGGCCCTGGTGGCCCTGCTGCGAGATCTCCAGCGGCTCCACCACTGGAATCTGCAGCTCTGGCACGGCGACCACCAATGGCGACCTGAATCCGGCCAGCAGGCCTCTGAACTGGAAGCCTGGGCCCAAAACCAAGGGCTGGCGCTCTCAATCGATCGTTGGACAGCCCCAATCCACCGGGAAGCCGCAGCCCGGAACTGGCGCTACGGCTGCCTGATCGAACGGGCTCGAGCGCTCCAGGCAAGCCATGTGGTGACCGCCCACACCGCCAGCGATCGGGCCGAAACCCTGCTGTTGCACTTGGCCCGGGGCAGCCACCGCCGCGGCCTGGCCAGCCTGCGGGCGCAACGGCAACTTGGCGAAGGCCTCCAAGTGGTGCGGCCTTTGCTGATCTTTTCGCGCCAAGACACCGCCCAAATCTGCCAAGACCTCCAGCTGCCCATCTGGCTGGATCCTTCCAACCACGACCCCCAATTCAGCCGCAACCGGGTGCGGACCGAGGTGCTGCCCGTGCTCGAGGCGCTCCACCCTGGAGCCAGCCGGCGGATCAATGCCCTCGCCGAAAGGCTTGCTGCGGAGGATTCCGCAAGAGGTGAGCTGCTCCAACTCGCCCTAGAGCCCTTGCGGGGGGATGGGACTCCCCACCAGCTCCAACGCCGCCGGCTGATGGCCCTCAGCGCCGCCAACCAACGGGACCTGCTCCACACCTGGCTCACCGCCAGCACGGGTCTTGACTTGGGGGCCCAGCAACTCGACACCCTGCTGGCCCGGTTGGAGCCAGCCCAAGGGCCGGGCCAAGCGGATCTGGCGGGGCCCTGGCGCCTGTGGTGGGATCGCACCACACTGCACCTGGAGATCCAGCCCAATGCCGAGCTCAACCCCTAAACCCCATGGCTGAGCAAGCCAACGACCAGTATGCCGCCCTGGAGCGTCTCTACAGCGAGCGCCGCTGGGCCGAGGTGGAAGAGCACGCCGCAGTCCTGCTGGCCCAGATCGATGGCGGGGTAGATGGCCTAGGGGATGGGGCAGGAGATGGGGCAGGAGATGGCGACCTGCGCTGCCGCGTCCTGCTGCTGCTCGGGCACACCAGGCTCTACGGCTTCAACGATGCCGGCGTTGCTGCAGAGCACTACCGCCGGGTGCTTGCGGCCGAACCAGAGGCGCTGCTGCTCGGCATCGCCCAAGAGGGCCTCAACCAGTGCCTAGCCGCCGAGGAGCCATCCCCCGCCGAGGAGCCAGCCCCCGCCGATGCGATGCCTTGGCTGGAGCAGATCGCCGTACCGGACATTGCTGCCCAGGGGCAGCCACAAAGCTTCCCAGGGTTTGTACAGCCCGTGGAAACGTCCGACAACCTTGCCAACGATGAAGGCCCAACCGAAATCGCGCAGGCCCCAGACCAGCCAAGCCAGCCAGACCAGCCAACCCAATTGAGCCCAAAGGAGAGCACAGAGCTCGCCAAAGGGCTCCTCAGTGTGGTGATTCGGCCGAACTAATCAGCCAATCACTCGGCCGCGGCCGAACGGCGACGGCGGATGCGACCAGCGGGTTCGGGTTCGATCTCCTCAACAGGTGCTGCCTTGACCGCGGGTGCCGAAATTGCAGACGCCGCCACTGAGGGCAACGAAACGGCGGGAGTAGCAACGGCACTGGCGGCCGCCACCCCAGGGGCAGGAGCTGCACCGGCTGAAGCTGGAGCGCCCACGGTCGCCAACTGGCGCTGGGGCAGAGGCGCGCGGCCACTGCTGTCGCGCACCACATCGCGGCGGCCACCACCATCCCGGCCACCCCGGGGAGCCGGACGGGTGTCGGGCTCGGCATCGGCACGGCCCTTATAGGCCGGGGTGCCAGCCGGAGCAGGCTGCACCACGCAGATGATCAAGGGCTCCACCTGGAGCTCCCGGCGCAGGCGACGCTGCAGGCCCACCTCGACCTCGCGCTGCACACCCACCCAGTCCACATCGGGAGCACTGCCGCCGGTATTGCGGCACAGCTGACTCCAGCGGTTCTCGAGCACCCAGCCAATCTCCCGCTCAGCCCACGACGACAGCTTGCGGGGGTCGGCGGTGGTGACCACACCCCGCAAATTCGCCCGCGGGGGAGCCGCCATCACGCCATCGGTGCTGATCACAGCCAGCAGGGTGATCACACCATCTTCCGCCAATTGCTGGCGCTCTTTGAGCACCCGGGCATCAACGATGCCGTTGCGGGAGGCATCGAGGAGCTCAATGCCGGCCTTGACCGGATCGCCTTTGCGGATGGAGTCGGGGGTGAGCTCCACCACATCACCGTTGTCGATGATCAGGATGTTGTCGGCCGGCACACCCAGGGACTGGGCGGTCTTGCTGTGGCACACGAGCATGCGGTGCTCACCGTGCACGGGTACGAAGTACTTGGGCTTGGTGAGGGCCAGCATCAGCTTCTGGTCTTCCTGGAAGCCATGGCCCGACACGTGGATGCCTTCGCCCTTGCCGTAGACCACCTTGGCGCCGAGCATCATCAGCCGGTCGATCGTGTTCACCACCGAGATGGTGTTGCCGGGGATCGGGCTGGCCGAGAAAATGATCGTGTCGGTGGATTTCACCTGCACCTGGGGGTGCTCACAGCGGGAAATGCGGCTCAGGGCAGCAAGGGGCTCACCCTGGCTACCGGTCATCAGCAGCAGGGTCTCCCGGTCGGGCAGATCGCGGATCTGCTTGATCGGCACAAACAAATCGTCGGGGGCCTGCATGTAGCCCAGCTCGCGGGCCTTGGCGATCACGTTGAGCATGGAGCGGCCCAACAGGCCCACCTTGCGGCCGTTCTTCAGGGCCAACTCCAGGATCATCGACACGCGATGGATGGAGCTGGCGAAGGTGGTGATGATCACCCGGCCCTCGGCCTGGGAAATGTGGCGATCCAGGCAGGGGAACACCGACCGCTCGGGGGGGCAGAAGCCGGGCACCTCGGAGTTGGTGGAGTCGCTGAACAGGCACAACACGCCCTGCTCGCCGTAATGGGCGAGACGGGCCATGTCGAAATACTCGCCGTCCACAGGGGTGTGGTCGAACTTGAAGTCACCGGTGAAGATCACCGTGCCCACGGGCGTGGTGATGGCCAGCGAGAAGCTGTCGGCCATCGAGTGGGTGTTGCGGATGAACTCCACCGAGAAGTGCTGACCCACCTTCACCACGTCCCGGGGGGCGACGGTTTGGAGGATGGTGCGATCCATCACACCGGCCTCCTCCATCTTTCCGGTGAGCATCGCCAGGGCCAGGCGGGGCCCATGGATCACGGGGATGTTGAAGTTCTTGAGGTGGTGGGCAATGCCACCGATGTGATCTTCGTGACCGTGGGTCACGATCATGCCGCGGATGCGCTTCTGGTTCTCGCGCAGGTAGCTGGTGTCGGGCATCACGACGTTGACGCCGTGCATGCCATCACTGGGGAAGGCCAGGCCGGCATCCACCAACATGATGTCGTCGCCGTACTCGAACACACAGGTGTTCTTGCCAATTTCATGCAAGCCCCCCAAGGGGATCACGCGCAGATGGGGTTGCTTATTGGCCTTGGCGCTGTTGATGGTGCCGTTGGAACTGGTCATAGAGGAAGGGCGAAAGATCGCTGTATTTGATTTGAATCTGAAACTGAACTGGACAACCGGCTGACCGCTGTCAGCTGACAAGCCTTGGCATCACGTAGGACGCAAAGCGGCCAGGGTGGAATTGAGGCGCATGCGCACGTCGGGTTCGGCAGGGAGCAAGGGAAGACGGGGAGCACCCACCGGCCAGCCACTCAGCTCAAGGGCGGCTTTCACCGGAATCGGATTGGTGGTGCAAAACAGGGCCTTGCATAGGGGCAGCAACTGCTCATGCAAGACGAGGGCTCCAGCCCAATCGCCAGCCAAAAAGGCCTTGACCATGGCGCTGATCTGGGGGCCGGCGATGTGGCTCGCCACGCTCACCACCCCCACGCCACCCACGGCCAACATCGGCAGGGTGAGGGCGTCATCACCGCTATAGATCGCCAAGCGATCGCCACAAAGGGCCCGCAGGGCACTCACCTCCTCGGTGGTGCCACTGGCGGCCTTAAAACTCACCACATTCGGGCAATCGAGCAGCCGAGCCGTGGTTTCTGGCGCCAGGCTGGTGCCAGTTCGGCCAGGAATGTTGTAAAGCATCAGGGGCAACCCAGGCGCCGCCTGGGCCACCGCCCGGAAATGGGCCTCGAGGCCATCTTGGGGGGGTTTGTTGTAGTAGGGCACCACCACCAGGGCGCCATCGGCCCCCAGGGAAGCCGCCTCCCGGGTGGCCTCCACCGCCTCGGCGGTGCAATTGCTGCCACTGCCGGCCAGCAACGCGGCCCGACTGCCCACGGCGCCTTTGACCGCAGCAAAGATCTCGTGTTGCTCCTGCCAGCTGAGGGTGGGGGATTCGCCCGTGGTGCCGCACAGCACCAAGCCGTCGGAGCCGTGCTCCACCAAATGCACCGCCAGCCGGGCCGCCAGATCCAGATCCACCGAGCCATCGGCCGCAAAGGGGGTGACCATCGCGGTCAGCACCCGGCCAAAGGGAACCTGGGTGATCAAGAGACCACCCCGGCCCCTGGGCCCTGGATCAACAATTCAGCGATTTGCACCGCATTGAGGGCCGCACCCTTGCGGATCTGGTCGCCACAGAGCCAGAGCTCCAGGGCATGGGGATCGCTGAGGTCCTGGCGGATCCGCCCAATGGCCACCGGGTCCCGGCCCGTCACATCGGTGGGCATGGGGAAGCGGTTGGCCTCGAAGTCTTCGAGCAGCTCCACCCCCGCAGCCTGGGCGAGCAAGGCGCGGGCCTCTGCCACGGGGAAGGGCTCCGCAAATTCAATATTCACCGCTTCCGAGTGGGCCCGCAGCACCGGCACCCGCACGCAGGTGGCCGAGAGGCGCAGATCGGGCAATCCCATGATCTTGCGGGTTTCGTTGAGCATCTTGAGCTCCTCTTCGCAGTAGCCATTGGGCTGCAGGGGCGAGTTGTGCAAAAAGAGGTTGAAGGCCAGGGAATGGGGCAACACCTCGCTCACCGGTTCTCCGCCCTCCAAAACCGTGCGGCTGAGGGTGCGCAGTTCCTCCATGGCCCGGGCGCCGGCACCACTGGCCGATTGATAGGTGCTCACCACCACCCGCTTGATCGCCCGCTTGGCGGCCAAGGGCGCCAAGGCCAGGGTGAGCAGGATCGTGGTGCAGTTGGGGTTGGCAATGATGCCGTTGTGGTCAAAGGCTGCTTCGGGATTCACTTCCGGCACCACCAAGGGCACCGTGGGATCGAGCCGAAAGGCACTGGAGTTGTCGATCACCACGGCACCCGCCTTGGCAGCGATCGGGGCCCATTGCTTCGACGCGGAGCCGCCAGCGGAAGCGAGCACCACATCCACTCCTTCAAAGGCCGCCTCGCTAACGCCCTGAATCGTGAGCTCCTGGCCTTGCCAGCGCAGGCCCTGGCCAGCCGACCGGGGCGAAGCCAAGGGAATCAACTCAGCCACGGGGAATTGGCGTTCCTCAAGCAAGGCCAGCAACTCCTGGCCCACCGCACCGGTGACGCCGAGAATCGCCACCCGCAAAGGCCGGTTGGGCAGGGTTACGGGGGAGGGAGCTGGGGCGGTCTGGGCGGCGGTCAAGGGTTGGTGAATGGAATCGAAACTTGGGGCGCTGGGTTCAGGGGAACGTGCTCTGAACCGAAGCTGAAGCGAAAGGCCTGGGGTTGTCTCGCTCAGGCCAGATGGATCATTGAGTCCGGATGGTTCAGGAAGTCCCGATAGTTCAGGAAGTCCGAATGGTTCAGGAAGCCGTGACCATCAAATTAGGAGCTATCGCCTTCGTCGTGCGCCTCCCCAACAATACGTGGCTGGGGGTGGGGCCGGGCCACTTTCTAGGATCCTGGGCTACCTAGCCCTGCCCATGAGCCCTGCTGCCGCGAAAGCCTCCTCCAAATCTGCTGGCTCCCCCCAGGGCCCCTCACCGCTCAAGGTGACCGCCAGCGCCCGCCCCGGCAGCCGTGTTGCCCTGGAGGTCGCCATCCCAGGCGCGCGCAGCCAGGCCAGCTACGAGGCCGCCGTTGAGAAGCTGAGCCGCAGCATCAAATTGCCCGGTTTCCGCAAGGGCAAGGTTCCCCGGCCAGTGCTGCTCCAGCAGATCGGGCCCCTGCGGATCCGCGCCACCGCCCTGGAAGACCTCGTGGATGCGGCCTTCCGGGATGCCATCGAAGTGGAGAAGGTGGCCGCCATTAGCCGCCCCGAGTTGAGCGAAGGCTTCGAGGTGGTGCTGGAGCGTTTTGATCCCGGCAGCGACCTCACGATCACCCTCGAGCTCGATGTCGAGCCCACCCCCAAACTCAAGGCCACCAAAGGACTCAAGGCCGAAGCCGAAAGCGTCAGCTATGACCCCGCCCGGGTCGATGAACTGATCGAGCAATCCCGCAAGCAACTGGCCACCTTGGTGCCCGTGGAAGGCCGGGCCGCCCAGGCCGCCGATGTGGCCGTGCTCAGCTTCAGCGGAATCTTTGCCGATACCGAAGAGCCCATCACCGGTGGCAGCAGCGACGCCATGGACGTGGAGCTGGAGGAGGGCCGGATGATCCCCGGCTTTGTGGAAGGGGTGATTGGTATGGCCGTGGGTGAGAGCAAAACCATCGATTGCCAATTCCCCGAGAGCTACCCCCAGGAGGACGCCGCCGGCCGCAAAGCCCGTTTTGAGATCAGCCTCAAAGACCTCAAAACCCGCGAACTGCCTGCCCTCGACGACGCCTTCGCCCAGCAGGCCAGCGACAAGCAAACCCTCGCTGAGCTGCGGGCGGATCTGGAAACCCGTCTCCAGGACGACAGCGCGCGGCGGGGCAAGGCCAACCGCCACGACGCCCTGCTCACAGCCCTGGTCGAGGAACTCGAAGTGGAGCTGCCCGAAACGATGGTGCAGCAAGAAATCCGCAACCTGATCGAACAGACCGCCGGTCAAATTGCCCAACAGGGCATGGATGTGAAAAAGCTGTTCACGCCCGAACTGGTGCGCAGCCTGATGGACACCTCCAGGCCCGAAGCCGAAACCCGCCTCAAGCGCAGCCTGGCCCTCAAGGCCCTCGCTGAAGCCGAAAAGATTGAGCTGGAGGCCGGCGAGCTCGAGGCCAAGCTCAAAGAGATCGGCCGCGGCCTCAGCCAGGAGGGCAACATCGATCCTGAGCGCCTGCGCCTGGCCGTTGCCGACGATCTGCTGCAGGAAAAACTGCTGACCTGGCTCGAATCGAACAGCACCATCACCGAGAAGGCTCCCGCCCCCGCCGATGGCGACGCCAGCGAGACCAAGTCAGAAACAAAGGGTGAAACCAAGGCAAAGCCCAAGGCCAAGGCCAAAAAAGCTGACGCCTAAATCGGCGCCGGCCACCTCGATCCCAGGGCTGGCCTGCGCGGCCCTGGATCAATGCCCATAGATTGACCCCAAGACCCCCCTTTGCCAGCGCGTGATCAACGCTTCCCAGCCCAACGCCCTGCGCTTCCACCCTGTCCACAACAGCTGGGGGCCGATGAACAGCCCTGGGGTGCTCCCCACCGTGGTGGAGCAATCCGGCAAAGGGGATCGGGCCTTTGATATCTATTCCCGCCTGCTGCGCGAACGGATCATCTTTTTGGGCACCGGAATCGATGACAGCGTGGCCGATTCCCTGGTCGCCCAGCTGCTGTTTCTCGAAGCCGAAGACCCCGAAAAGGACATTCAGATCTACGTCAACTCTCCCGGTGGCTCGGTGACCGCTGGCCTGGCCATCTACGACACGATGCAGCAGGTAGCGCCAGATGTGGTGACCATTTGCTATGGCCTGGCCGCCAGCATGGGGGCCTTCCTACTGTCTGGGGGCACCAAGGGCAAGCGGCTTGCCCTGCCCAACGCCCGGATCATGATCCACCAGCCCCTTGGCGGGGCCCAGGGCCAGGCCGTTGACATTGAAATCCAGGCCAAGGAAATCCTCTTCCTCAAGGACACCCTCAACGGGCTGATGGCCGAGCACACGGGCCAACCCCTGGAGAAAATTGCCGAAGACACCGATCGCGACTACTTCCTTTCCCCAGCAGAAGCGGTTGAATACGGCTTGATCGATCGGGTGGTGACTGACACCGTTCCGATTTGACCCTTAAGGACGGCTGACGAACCTTCGGGTTGGGTCGATCCTGAACCCATGGGATCACCCCTGCCCAATCAGCCGCCAAACCGTCTAGCCGATGGCCAAATTCGATGCCCACCTGAAGTGCTCGTTCTGCGGCAAGTCGCAGGAACAGGTGCGCAAGTTAATTGCCGGGCCAGGGGTCTACATCTGCGATGAGTGCATTGATCTCTGCAACGAGATCCTGGATGAGGAACTGGTCGACGGCCAATCCAGCCCAGCCCCTGGCCGCAGTGGCGCCGAGAACAGCCGCAGCAAGGCCCCAAGCAAAAAAGTTTCCAAGCCAGCGCCCACCCTGGCCGAGGTGCCCAAGCCCCACACCATCAAGGCCTTCCTCGATCGCCAGGTGGTGGGTCAAGACGATGCCAAAAAGAACCTGGCAGTCGCGGTCTACAACCACTACAAACGGCTGGCCTGGCAGGGCGATGGCAAGGGTGAAACCGACCAAACAGCCACGCGGCTGCACAAGTCGAACATCCTGCTCATCGGCCCCACCGGCTGCGGCAAAACCCTGCTGGCCCAGACCCTGGCCGAAATGCTCGATGTGCCCTTCGCCGTCGCCGATGCCACCAGCCTCACCGAGGCGGGCTACGTGGGCGAAGACGTGGAAAACATCCTGTTGCGGCTGCTTCAAAAGGCCGATATGGATGTGGACCAGGCCCAGCGCGGCATCATCTACATCGACGAAATCGACAAAATCGCCCGCAAGAGCGAAAACCCGTCGATCACCCGGGATGTCTCCGGTGAAGGGGTGCAGCAGGCCCTGCTGAAGATGCTGGAGGGCACCGTCGCCAACGTGCCCCCCCAGGGCGGTCGCAAGCACCCTTATCAGGACTGCATCCAAATCGACACCAGCCAGATCCTGTTCATCTGTGGTGGCGCCTTTGTGGGCCTGGAAGATGTGGTGCAAAAGCGGATGGGCCGCAATGCCATTGGCTTCATCAGCGCCGATGGCTCCAGCCGCCCGCGCAGCGGCAAAGATCGCCATGCGGCTGAGGTGCTGCGGCACATGCAGCCCGAAGACCTGGTGCGCTACGGCCTGATTCCCGAATTCATTGGCCGTCTGCCCGTCAGCGCCGTGCTCGAGCCCCTCGATACCCAAGCCCTCGAAGCCATCCTCACCGAGCCCCGCGACGCCCTGGTGAAGCAGTTCCAAACCCTGCTCAGCATGGACAACGTGCGCCTGGACTTCGAACCCGGGGCCGTCGAAGCGATCGCGATCGAGGCCTACCGGCGCAAAACCGGCGCCCGGGCCCTGCGCGGCATTGTCGAAGAGCTGATGCTCGATTTGATGTACGACCTGCCGTCCCGCAGTGACGTGAAGGCCTTCACCATCACCCGCGAGCTGGTGGAACAGCGCAGCAAAGCCCAGGTGCTGGCCCATCCCAGCGTCCTGGAGCGGGAACAGCAGGAATCGGCCTAGCCGCCGTAACCTCAAGCTTCCGCCCCACGGCCCCCTACGGCGTACCAACCCCTCCACCACAAATACCGGCCCCAGCGGTTCAACCAGCTGGTGGGTCAGGAGGCGATTGCCGCCACCCTGGGCAATGCCCTGCTGCAAAACCGAATTGCGCCGGCCTATCTCTTCAGTGGCCCGCGCGGCACCGGCAAAACCTCGAGCGCCAGGATCCTGGCCCGCTCGCTCAACTGCATTGGATCGGAGGGACCCACCCCTGAGCCCTGCGGCAGCTGTGAACTCTGCACGTCGATTGCGGCCGGCAATGCCCTTGATGTGATCGAAATCGACGCCGCCTCCAACACGGGCGTCGACAACATCCGCGAACTGATCGAGCGCTCCCGGTTTGCGCCAGTCCAGGCCCGCTGGAAGGTTTATGTGGTTGACGAGTGCCACATGCTCTCGACCGCTGCGTTCAACGCCCTGCTCAAAACCCTGGAAGAGCCGCCGCCGCGGGTGGTGTTTGTGCTGGCCACCACCGATCCCCAGCGGGTTCTGCCCACCATCTTGAGTCGCTGCCAGCGCTTCGACTTCCGGCGCATCCCCCTGCAAGCCCTCGAGCAGCACCTGGTTTGGATCGCCGACCAGGAGCAGATCGGCATCACCCCAGAAGCCCTGCACGTGGTGGCCCAGCGGGCCCAAGGCGGCCTGCGGGACGCCGAAAGCCTGCTCGACCAACTCAGCCTGCTGCCAGCCCCCATCGAAGCCTCGGCGGTATGGGAGCTGCTCGGCGCCGTACCGGAACAGGAGTTGCTGGAGTTGGCGGCTGCCCTGGCCACCAGCGAACCCCTGGCCCTGCTCGAGGCCTGCCGCAGCCTGCTGGAGCGGGGCCGGGAGCCCACCGCCGTGCTCCAGGGTCTGGCCAGTCTGTTGCGGGATCTGGTGCTGGCTGGCACCGCCCCCGATCGCCTCGAGCTCACAGGCTTCTCCCCCCAATTCCGGCCCCAACTACCAGAGCTGGCCCGCAGCATCGGCAAAGCGAAGTTGCTGCACTGGCAAGCCCAGCTCAAGGGCAGTGAGCAGCAACTGCGCCACAGCGTCAATCCCCGGCTTTGGCTCGAGGTCTTGCTGCTGGGCCTCCTGGCAGAAACCCAACTCCAGGCCGCCCCCGCTGCTGCCCCTGCCCAGCCCGTCGTGACTCAGCCCGTCGTTGCGCGGGCCGTCGTCGCCCAAGCCGGGCAGAGCGCAGCCTCGGCGCCTGCGCCTGCCGTTCAAACCAGAGCTGAAGCAACCGCCGAAACCAGCCCCGAAGCCCCGCTCAAAACCAGCCCAGACGCCAGGGGCGAAACCAACCTGGGTGAATTGTGGCAACAAATCCTGGCGGGCCTGGAACTGCCCTCCACCCGCATGCTGCTCTCCCAACAGGCCCAACTGGTGCGGCTCGATGAGCGGCGGGCGGTGGTCACCGTGGCGGGCAACTGGATGGCCATGGTGCAAAGCCGGCTACCCCTGCTTGAAAAGGCGATGGCCTCGGCCCTTGGTAGTCCCCGCCAGCTGGTGCTTGAAGGTGGCGGCGAGATGCCGGCCCAGCCGCCCAAGGCACCGGTGCCAGCTCCAGCCAGCCCGGCCCAAACGGCTGCTGCCCCACTCCCAGCCCCATCATCTTCAACCCCGGTTCCAGCTCCAACTCAACCCCCTGCACCGACACCGATCGCCACCCGGGGGCCTGCCAGTACGCCCCCCCAACGGGAGGTAGTCCCCCAGGTGAAAGCGGCACCCAGAGATGGGGGCCCTCCACCGATGGCCGCCCCCCTCGATGAAAAGGCCAAGCGCCTGGCCGATTTTTTCAATGGCGAGGTGATTGAGATGGATGGCTCCCTGGATGGCCAGTTTGATGGGCCTGCCAATCCGGCCGACCTCGACGCTGCTTGACCGGGTCCTAAGCCAGGTGGCCGTGGCCTAGGCCAGTTGGCCGTGGCCTAGGCCGTGGCCGGATCGTCGTGGCCCGAGAGATCGTCGTGGATGGTGAGCTCGCCATCAGCGCTTTCTTCCCCCAGATGCAAGGTTTTGGCCCACACCAGCCGCTTCGGCAACAGGGCCATGCGGACGCTGGTCCAGGGAATCACCACAAACCAAT
>CANHGA010000002.1 GCA_947460085.1 Synechococcaceae cyanobacterium | reverse complement strand
GCTGTGGCGATCGGCCAGCAGAAACGCGGGAATACCACCCGGCAACTGGAGAGCTACACCGTGGTGGCCGCGGCTGGGAGCCTGCCGGGGGTGGTGAATGCCACCGGGGAACTGGAGGCGGAAAAACGGGTCAATGTGAGCCCGAAGCGGCAGGGGGTCATCGAGTCTCTCTACGTGGAGGAGGGCGACCTGGTCGTCAAGGGCCAACCCCTAGCCCTGATGGACAGCGGCGATTTGCAGGATCGCTTGAGTGAACTCAACGCCAATTTGCGATCCAGTCAAGCCCAGCTCTCCCGCAGCCGCAGCGAACTGGAACGCAACCAAAGCCTCTATCGCCAGCGCGCCATCAGCTTGAGCGACTTCAACACCGTGCGCAGCGCCTTCCTGGTGGATCAATCGGCGGTGGAGGCGGCTCGCCAGCGCCTGGAGGCTCGCAAGGTGGAAAAGCAAGAACTGATCGTGCGGGCGCCTTTTAGCGGCGTGATCAGCCAGCGCTATGCGGATCCCGGCTCCTTCGTGACACCCACCACCACGGCCTCGGCCACGGCGGGGGCCACCAGCTCCTCAATCGTGGAATTGGCCCAGGGACTTGAGGTGGTGGCCAAAGTTCCCGAAAGCGATATTGGCCGAATCCGCTTTGGCCAAAATGCCTCCGTGCGGGTGGATGCCTTCCCCGACCGGTCCTTCGCGTCCCGGGTTAAGAGGATCACACCGCGCGCCATCAAACTCAACAACGTGACCTCCTTTGACGTGGTGCTCAGGCTGCTGGAGCCCCCCGGGGCCCTGCGCATTGGCATGACCGCCGATGTGGGCTTCCAAACCGGCCAAATCCAAGCAAAAACCCTGATCCCCACCGTGGCGGTGGTCACCGAAGACGGCCGGCCTGGGGTGTTGCTCGTGGGAGAGGGCAACCAGCCGAAGTTTCAGCCGGTGGAGCTGGGGATCAGCAGCGGCAAAAGCACCCAAATCCTCAGCGGATTGAGCAGCGGTACCCGGGTGTTTATCGACCTCCCCCCCTGGGCCAAAAAACGCAAATAGGGCGTTTAGGCCCGTTGGGCCAAAAAGGCCCGGGCCGCCTCCACGATGCGACCACTGGCCAAACCATCACCAAAGGGATTGTGGGAGCGGGCCATCGCCTCATAGGCCGTGGAATCCTGCAGCAAGCGACTGGCCTCAGCCACGATGTCGGCCGTATCTGTGCCGATCAACTTGGCCGTACCGGCATCCACGGCCTCGGGCCGCTCGGTGGTGCGGCGCAACACGAGCACGGGTTTACCAAGGGCGGGCGCCTCTTCCTGGAGGCCACCGGAATCACTCAGCACCAAGGTGGAGCCCCGCATGGCGGCCACCAGTTGGTCGTAGTCGAGGGGCTCGGTGAGGAAGGCCCGGGGATGGTCGCCGAGCAGGGCCTGGAGCGGCTCCCGCACCGTGGGGTTGCGATGCAGGGGCAGCAACAGGGCGGTATCGGGGAAACGATCCAGCACTTGCCTGAAGCCACGGCCGATGTCCTGGAGCCGCTCGCCCCAGTTTTCGCGCCGGTGCACGGTGGCCAGGATCACCCGCTGCTGGCCAAAGTCGAGGCCGGGCAAACTGAATGGGGGGGCCTTTTCAGCCATCAGCAGCAGGGCATCAATCACCGTGTTGCCCGTGGTGAGGATCTGGCCCACCACCCCCGAAGCCCGCAGATTGGCCGCCGACACAGCCGTCGGTGCAAAGTGCAGCAGGGCCACCTGGGAAATCAGCCGGCGGTTGGCTTCCTCCGGGAAGGGATCAAAGATGTTGTCGGTCCGCAACCCGGCTTCCACGTGCCCCACGGGGATCTGCTCGTAGAACGCCGCCAGGGCGGAGGCGAAGGCCGTGGTGGTGTCGCCCTGAACCAGCACCAAATCCGGTGGGTGGTCAGCAAAGTCCTGCTTCAGGCCCGTCAGGGTGGCGCAGGTGACATGGGTGAGGGTCTGCTTGGGGGCCATCAGGGCCAGGTCCTGATCGGCCGTCAAACCGAACAGGTCCATCACCTGGCTCACCATTTCCCGGTGCTGGCCGGTGAGCACCACCCGGGTGCGGAAATCTGAGGCCTGCTGAAACGCCAGGATCACCGGAGCCAACTTGATGGCCTCCGGACGGGTGCCCAGCACGATGGTGACGAGTGGCTTTGGCACCGGGGCGCAGCAGACCAGCGGATCCTACGGAGCTTGCGTCATGTTCAAGGCCAAGGGCTGACATCGGCCCTTGGCCTGGCGAAGCTGGGGGTCACAAAAGCCGCTCCTAGGCGGCATCCATGCAGCGCAGCCGCGATGACATCGTCCTCCCCATTCCCCGGCTCCCCATTCCCCCCATCTCCGCTCCCGGCCGCTCCTGCAGCGGCTGCTCCTTCAGCGGCCCCGCCCTTGCCCGCCCGACCCTTATCGGCCCGGCAAGCCGATGGTCAGGAAGCTGCCATCGCTGGCCTGGCCCCTGGCCCCAGCCTCGAAACGATTGTGCGCGAGGCCCACAGGCAGGGCTATTCCGATGTGCATCTCGGCGTGGGGGAAGGGCCCCGATTCCGCTGCCGCGGCGACATCCAGCGGACGGAATGGCCCACCACCGATGCCGCCACCTTTGCCAGCTGGCTGAAGGAAGTGCTCAGCCCGACCCAAATCGATAGCTTTCGCCGCGACAAGGAGTTCGACGGCTCCTTTGGCTTTGACTTCGTCAGGGTGCGAATCAACCTGCTGGAAACGTTGCTGGGGCCCGCCATGGTGCTGCGCCTGATCCCGCAAACAATCGCCAGCATCGAAGAGCTCGGCCTGCCCGAGGTCCTCCAGGAGATCTGCCAAAGGCCCAAGGGCCTGGTGCTGGTGACCGGACCCACCGGCTCAGGCAAAAGCACCACCCTGGCCGCCATGGTGGACCACATCAACCGCACCATGGCCCGCCACATCCTCACGATCGAGGATCCGGTGGAGTTTGTGCATCACAGCCAACAATCCCTAATCCGCCAGCGGGAAGTGGGCCAGCACACCAAGGTGTTCGATCAGGCCCTTCGTGCTGCCTTACGCGAAGATCCGGATGTGATCTTGATCGGCGAAATCCGCGACCAGGAGACCCTCACCACGGCCTTGGAAGCCTCCCAAACCGGTCACCTGGTGTTTGGCACCTTGCATACCAATTCCGCCGTCAAAACCGTGGAGCGGGTGCTGGGCATGGTGGCCCCCTCAGCCCAAACGAACCTGCGCCTGGCGCTCTCCGAATCGCTGCTCGCGGTGATCGCCCAAGGACTGGTGAAAACCACCGATGGCAAGAGGGCTGCCTTCCACGACATCCTGCTCAACAGTGATGCCTGCAAGGACTACATCCAGCGGGGCGAGCTCGAGGAAATCGAAGCCATCATGGGCCGCAGCGGGTTTGAGGGGATGCGGACGGCCAACCAATCCCTGGCGCTGCTCGTGGAAGCCGGCCGGGTGGAACCTGGCGATGCCCTCGCCCAGAGCCTGAAGCCCAATGAACTTAGCCAGGCCCTCCGCGGACGCCAATGATGCTCAGCAAGCTCCGTAGCATCAAGTCAGACCAATCGCAGCCAGCCCGATCTAGGGGCTGGCGATGCGAACCAGCAAGAGCACGCCAATTCCTACCGACAACCCAAGCATGGCCAGCCGGCCATTCCAAATTTCGGCCTGGGGAGTAATGCCGCGACGCCAGGCGTTGAGCTCGCTGGACGGCACTTGATCACCTCCTGCATCAGGCTCCGGATCGATGGCCAGTTCGATCTTCTGAACGTTCTCTGAATCGATCCCCTGATCGAACTGGGTCATCGCAGTACATCGATGCCGTACCCCGCCACCCTAGAGGGATTAAAAGCAGGCTTGGGCTTGGTAGAGGCGGCTGGCCTCCTCCAAGGGCAACCGGGGGGCCACGGCCAACTCCATGGAGCTCTGCAATCCGGCCGAAAGCCTTTGCGCTGCTGCGACTCCGACCATGGCGGCGTTATCGGTGCAATAGGGCAGCGGGGCCACCCGCCAGTTGAGGCCATCGCGGCGACAGCGTTCCTCCAGGAGCCTGCGCAACCGCTTGTTGGCCGCCACCCCGCCCACCAGGACAAGGGTTTCGAGGCCCTGTTGCTTGGCACAGGCGCAACTGCGCTCCACCAACACCTCCACCACCACCTGCTCAAAACTGGCGGCCAGGTCGGCCACCGGCAGGTCGTCGGTTCCCGCCAGCTGCTCCAGGGCACGCACCTGGCGCAGCATCGCTGTTTTGAGGCCACTGAAACTGAAGTCGTAGGGGTAGTAGCCCCCCTCAGGTCTTGAAACCCTGCCCTTGGGCAGGACAAATCGACCCGGATCCCCGCCCTGGGCGGCCTGCTCGATGGCGGGGCCCCCGGGGTAGCCCAGGTTCAGCAGCCGGGCCACCTTGTCGAAGGCCTCGCCGGCCGCATCGTCGTGGCTGCGCCCAAGCCTGGAATACACCCCCGGGCCATCGACCCGCAGAAGTTCGGTGTGCCCGCCGCTGACCAACAGCACCAGGTACGGGCCTGGAGGCAAGGGGTCCCCCAGCTGGACCGAACAGAGATGGCCCTCGAGGTGATGCACTCCTAAAAAAGGTTTGCCATGCAGGCGAGCCAGGGTGCGTCCGGTGACGGACGCCACCAGCAAGGCACCCACCAGCCCCGGGGCAGCCGTTGCTGCGATCCCATCGAGATCCCCAGGCCCCAAGCCGCTCTCGCGGCACACCTGGGCAACCAGCTGGGGGAGGGCCTCCACATGGCGGCGGGATGCAATTTCCGGTACGACCCCACCCCAGCGGGCATGTTCCTCCACTTGGGAGGCAACGGCACTCGCCAAGACGGTTTGATCGCGCACAATCGCTGCCGCCGACTCGTCACAACTTGTTTCGAGGGCAAGAACGGTTGGCATTCGTTTGGACGGGCTCTCTTAAGGTCAATCAGTGACATCTTGCCCCGCGGCCTTGCGTCCGATGCGCCGTCTTTTTCCCCGTTTGTTCGCAGCTCTGCTGTCTGTCTTCCTGCTCGTTGGCTTCGCCCCCGTGGCAAAGGCAGATGTGGCTGGCCTTACCCCCTGTGCTGAAAGCGCTCGCTTCCAGCAGCGCGCTGCTGGGGCTAAAACCGACCAGGCCAAGGCCCGTTTCGCCATGTACAGCCAAGCTGTCTGCGGAGCCGATGGCCTGCCCCACCTGATCGTTGATGGCCGCTGGAACCATGCCGGCGACTTCATGATCCCCGGCATTGCCTTCCTCTACATCGCCGGCTGCATTGGCTGGGCTGGTCGCACTTACCTGATCGCGATCCGCAACGACAAGGACGCGACCATGAAAGAGATCCAGATCGATGTCGCCCTTGCTCTCAAGAGCACCCTGGCAGCAGCCACCTGGCCCCTTGCAGCCCTCAATGAATTGAAGAGCGGCAAGTTGCTTGAGGACGACAACAAGGTGACCGTTTCGCCCCGCTGAACCCCAGCCCGTCGATCCCTCCCCTTTCCCACTCATCGCGTTCTGAGTCATGAAGAAATTCCTCACCACCGCTCCAGTTTTTGCGGCGCTCTGGTTTTCGGTTACCGCTGGAATCCTGATCGAATTCAACCGTTTCTATCCCGATCTCCTGTTCCACCCCATGTGATCTGGATTCGCCACTCCACCCGGATTGAGCGACCAACCGCGAAGCGGCCCCAAGGGCCGCTTTTTTTATGGTGCCAAGGGTGCCGTCACGGTCCAGTCAGGATCTAGAGGCCCATCAACCCTTCGAGCTCAGCAAGGGCAGTCGCCAGATCACCATTCACCAGGGCGGCATCAAACTCCCCCTCCGCCTCCAGCTCCACGCGGGCGCGGCCAAGACGCTTGCTGATCGCCTCCTCGCTGTCGGTTCCCCGGCCCCGGATACGGCGCTCGAGCTCCTCAAAGGATGGCGGCTTGAGGAAAACCTGGAATCCGGCTGGAAAGCTTTGGCGCACCTGGCGAGCCCCTTCCAGCTCAATTTCCAACAGCACCGGACGGCCCAGGGCCAAGGAGTCCTCCACGGGTTTGCGGGGCGTGCCATAGAGATTGCCGGCAAATTCGGCCCATTCCAAAAAGCCCCCTGCAGCCACCTGCTGCTCAAAGGTCTCCCGACTCAAAAAGAAGTAATGCTGACCATCCACTTCGCCGGCCCGGGGGCTGCGGGTGGTGGCAGAAATCGACAGCCAGATCTCGGAATGCTTCGCCAGGAGCTGCGCCACCAGGGTTCCCTTCCCCACGCCACTGGGACCGGTGATCAAGGTGAGGCGGCCGGGAACGGCGTCGACCATGGCAGGCAACAGCTTGGGGCTGCAGAGTAGAAGCCAGCATTGAAGGCCTTCGCCCTAGCCATGGACCGCGCGCAGCCCCAGGCTCGCTTGCAACCAATGGATGTGACCAGCCTCAAGGCTGTGCTCAGTGAATGGCGCCGCCATCTCCTGCCCAGTCGCTTTGAGAAGGCCCAACAGGCCACTCCCCACAGCATCCAGATCGGGCTGCGCAGCCTGGAGGGGATCCATTGGCTCGAGCTGAGTTGGCAGGCCGAGGCAGCCAGGGTTCACAGCGTGGCCGCCCCACCCCGCCTCGGGGATGGCAGCACCCTGGCCCAGCAGCTCCAGCACAGCCTGCGGGGCCTGGCCCTGGGCTCCATCTGCCAGGCCGGCTGGGAGCGGGTGGTGGAACTGGGGTTTTCCCGGCGCCCCGGCGAGGCCATCGAACGGACCCTGGTGGTGGAACTGATGGGGCGGCACAGCAATCTGCTGCTGCTGGATCAAACCAGGCAGGCAATCGCCCTGGCCCGCCAGGTGAAACCCCAGCAATCAAGGCTGCGGCCGATTGGCACCGGCGACCCCTACCAACCACCGCCCCCCCTCGCCGGAGAACCACCCCACGGCGGCGAAACCATGGCCAGCTGGCAGGGGCGCCTCAGCCTGCTGCCCCTCCCCCTTGGCAAAGCCCTGGCCAGCGCTTACCAGGGGATGAGTCCGGCCCTAATCCAGCAGCTCCTGCCTGCCGACTGGCAGGACTTGGCTGTGGAGGAGCTCGCAGCCAGCCAATGGCAACAGCTTTGGGAGCGCTGGCAGCGCTGGCTTGGGTGCGTTGAAGCCGAAGGCTTTGCCTGGCAACAAACCGGCGGCGGCTACCGCTGCTGGCCTGCCCTCTCCAGCCCCGAGAAAGCGCCCCTGGCGATTAACCAAGCCATGGCGGCCTACTACGGCAACCATCTGGATGAACAACGGTTGGCCCAGCGCCGCCACCAGTTGGGCCAGACCTTGCAACGGGCCGCAGAGCGGGAAGCCCGCGAGGCCCAGGCCCAGCAGGCCCTGTTGGAGGCGGTGCCCGAAAGCGCCACCATGCAGCAGCAGGCCGATGCCCTCCTGAGCCAGCGGCAACCCAGCCGCCAATGCGTTGACACGGCCCAGAAGCTCTACAAGCGGGCCCGCAAATTGCGCCGCTCGGTGGCAGCGATCACGCCGCGGCTCGAACTCCACCACCAGCGGCTGGCCGCCCTAGAAAACAGTCTCACCTTCTTGGAGCAGGCCAGCACCATCCCAGAGATCGAAGGGCTTGAGCAGGAACTCCAGGGGCTCCTCGGCTGCGGCAGCAAGAAGGCCAAGGCCCTACCCAGTCGCCGTGATCGGAAACTCGGGGAGCCGGCCCAACCCGAGCCCCTGCAAGTGCAAAGCAGTGGCGGCTTGGCCGTGCAGGTGGGCCGCAACCACCGCCAGAACGAGTGGATTTCGTTTAAGCAAGCCCGCCGGGGCGACCTTTGGTTCCATGCCCAAGAACTGCCAGGTAGCCATGTGGTGCTGAAGGCTTCCGAAGGGATGGCCACCGAGGAAGATCTCCAAACAGCCGCCGATCTGGCGGCCCATTTCAGCCGCGGCAGGGGCAACAGCCGGGTCTCCGTGGTGATGGTTCCGATTGAGGCCCTACAGCGCATCCCTGGCACCGCCCCCGGCACCGTGCGCCATCGTCAGGCGGAACAACTCTGGGGGGAACCAGGAAGGGCCCTTAGCCTCCTTGCAGCGCAGAAGCCATGACCACGCCCCTGCCCCCATCCCTACCCCCACCGCCTCCCATTCGGATTGCCATGCCCGAACCGGAAGGCGCCAATCCCAGCAGCGACTTCCCCGGGGAAGTGGACATGACCCTGGTGGATCACCTGGAGGAATTGCGCAACCGGGTGCTGCGCAGCCTGCTGGCCGTGGTCCTGGGGGCCGCCGCCTGCCTGGTGTTTGTCAAACCCCTGGTCAAGCTGCTGGAGGTGCCAGCCCATGGCATCCGTTTTCTGCAACTGGCCCCTGGGGAGTTCCTGTTTGTCTCGATCAAGGTGGCTGGCTATGCCGGCCTCACCCTGGCCCTGCCCTACGTGCTCTACGAGGTGCTGGCCTTCGTGCTGCCGGGGCTGACCCGCCGGGAGCGGCGGCTGGTGGCACCGGCTGTCGCCGGCTCGGCCGTGCTGTTCGCCGCCGGGTTGGCCTTTGCCTGGTGGGCGCTGGTGCCCGCGGCCTTGGCGTTTTTGGTCAACTACGGCGCCGATGTGGTGGAACCGAGCTGGTCCATTGAGCGCTATCTCGACTTTGTCCTTTTGTTGATGGTGGCCACGGCCCTGGCCTTCCAACTGCCGGTGCTCCAGCTGCTACTGGGGGCCCTTGGCCTGATCAAAGCCCGCACCATGCTCGCCGCCTGGCGCTGGGTGGTGGTACTTGCGGCCATCGCGGGTGCCGTTCTCACCCCATCCACCGATCCGGTCACCATGCTCCTGCTCTCAGGCGCTATCACCGCCTTGTTTTTGCTGGGGGTGGCCCTGGTGGCCCTGGCGGAGCGGCTCAAACCCGGCAGCGCCCCAGCCACCTAGGCCAGGCCCAGGGAGCTAGAGCAAAAACTCGCTAGCCCGTTCAGGGGGGATCTCCAGGGGCAAGGTCATGGCCCGACCGAGGCGGGGTTTATCAGCGGTGGTAAGCAGCCATTGGCGCACCTGGGCGGCAACACCGAGGCCGTTGAGCAAGCCCACCAACTCGTCGAGCTTGAGCCGATAGGCCTCAGCTCCCAGGGGGAAGGACTGCTGCTCGAGATAGGCCCACATCACCTGGAGGTGAAAACGGCCTTGGCGCTTCACCAATTGCAGGTCGTAGGTGGCCTGCCAGCGTTGGCGCAGGATGGCGATCAGCTCTTCCGCTGAAAGTGGCTGTCCTGGAAGGGATTCGCCGTCTTCCTCTGGGGATTTGTCGCCGGCAATGGCCACGGCTAAGGGATCAATTGCACAACAGCATGTTTCAGCCCTGGGGCTAGGGGCCGAGCACGGCCCTCGCCCCTGCAAAGCCAAGGTTCATAATGGGCGCCACGTTGCTGTGGCCGCAAAGCCGCCCCGTATGACCCAGATGCCAGCGAGCGCTTCGAACAGTGATGTGCCTGGGATGGGCCGTCGCCAGTTCATGAACCTGCTGACCTTCGGGTCCGTCACAGGGGTGGCCTTGGGCGCCCTCTACCCGGTGGTGAACTACTTCATTCCCCCCAAGGCCGCCGGCGGCGGCGGCGGCACCACCGCCAAGGATGAGCTGGGCAATGTCGTCACCGCCACCGGTTGGCTGACAACCCACAAGGAAGGCGATCGCAGCCTGGTGCAGGGCCTGAAAGGCGATCCCACCTACTTGATCGTGGAGGGCTCCGACGCCATCGGCAGCTACGGCATCAATGCCATCTGCACCCACCTGGGCTGCGTGGTGCCCTGGAACAGTGGCGCCAACAAGTTCATGTGCCCCTGCCACGGCTCCCAGTACGACGCCACCGGCAAGGTGGTGCGTGGCCCGGCCCCCCTACCCCTGGCCCTGGCCCACGTGGCCGTCGACAACGACACCGTGTTCCTCAGCCAGTGGACCGAAACAGATTTCCGCACCGGCAGCAAGCCCTGGTGGGCCTGATGACTGTCTCTCTCCCCCCCTGCCGCCTGCTCACCGTGATGCGTCGTCCCTTTTCTCTCCTGCTGGGCTCCCTCCTCGGCATCACCGTTCTGTTGATCGGTGCAACCCCAAGCTGGGCCTATCCCTTCTGGGCCCAACAGAACTACGCGAGCCCCCGGGAAGCCACCGGCAAGCTCGTCTGCGCGAACTGCCACCTGGCCAAGAAGGCCACCCACGTGGAAGTGCCCCAGGCGGTCTTCCCCGACACGGTCTTCAAGGCTGTCGTGGAAATTCCCTACGACACCTCAATCCAGCAGGTGTCTGGCGATGGCAGCCCCACGGGCCTGAACGTGGGTGCCGTCGTCATGCTCCCTGATGGCTTCACCCTGGCTCCCCAAGATCGCTTGAGCGATGAGCTCAAGGAAGAAACCGCTGGAATTTTCTACACCCAGTACTCCGACGACCAACCCAACATTCTCTTGGTGGGTCCTCTTCCTGGCGATCAACACCAGGAAATCGTCTTCCCAATCCTGTCTCCCGATCCAGGCACCGATCGCTCGATCCATTTCGGCAAATACCAGCTCCACGTGGGCGGCAACCATGGCCGCGGCCAGGTCTATCCCACCGGCGAAAAGAGCAACAACGGTGCGTTCACCGCTCCCGCTGCTGGCAAGGTGAGCGCGATCACCCCAGGTGACAACGGTGTCTCTGTGGTGGAAATCACCGCTGATGACGGCAGCACGGTGACCGAAACCGTGCCCGCTGGCCCAACCGTCACGGTTGCGATTGGTGATGTGGTCGCCGCCGGTGCTGCCCTCACCAACGACCCCAACGTGGGTGGCTTCGGCCAACTTGACGCCGAGATCGTGTTGCAAAACCCCGTTCGCATCTACGGTCTGCTGGCCTTTTTTGCGGCCATCGCCCTTGCCCAAATCATGCTGGTCCTCAAAAAGCGCCAGGTTGAGAAGGTGCAAGCAGCCGAAGGCATTTGAGTCCGGTCATCGCCTTTGCTTCTCCGGGGCCCCTGGTTTTCCAGCTGGGCCCCTTTGCTTTGCGCTGGTATGGCCTGCTCATAGCCCTGGCCGTCCTGAGCGGCCTAGCCCTGGCCACCCGATTGGGCAAGGCCCGGGGCATCGCCCCTGGCCTGATCGCCGATCTGTTGCCCGTGCTGGTGCTCGGGGCCGTGGTTGGGGCAAGGGCCTATTACGTGGCCCTTGAATGGCGCCAATATGCGGGCAATTGGCCAGAAGCCCTCGCCATTTGGCATGGCGGGATTGCCATCCATGGGGCACTCCTGGGCGGCAGCCTGGCCACGGTGCTCTATTGCCGCAGGCGGAAACTGGCCTTTTGGCCCCTGCTGGATGTCTTGATGCCAGCCGTGGCCTTGGGACAAGCGATTGGACGCTGGGGCAACTTCTTCAATTCCGAGGCCTTTGGTGTCCCCACCGATTTGCCCTGGAAGCTCACCATTCCCTTCGCCAATCGGCCCAGCCCATTTCTGGATCAAACCGGCTTCCATCCCACCTTCCTCTACGAATCCGTATGGAATCTCGGGGTCTGCATCCTTTTGCTGCTGCTGTTTCGGACCGCCAGCCGCGGCCGGATTCAGTTGCTGCCAGGGGCCCTGAGCTGTGTCTATTTGATGGCCTACAGCAGCGGCAGGGTCTGGATCGAGGGCCTGCGGATTGACCCGCTGTGCCTGTTCTCCGAACCCCCCTTTTGCAGCGGAGGCCTCCGCATGGCCCAGGTGGTGAGCCTGCTGTTAATCGTCTTGGGGGGCCTGGGCCTGTGGTGGCTCTATGGCCGTCAGCGCGCCCTGCCCGATCCCAGTGGACTGACGACCTAAGCGGTTGTCCCCCTAAACCAATCACCGTCGCCGCCATGGACCCAACCCCCAGCTTGACCAATCCTTCCAACCTCCCTAACCCGGGCCCCCTCTCCAAAGGCGGCCCAGCCACCGTGTGGATCGTGGGAGCGGGTCCTGGCGCCCCTGATCTGCTCACCCTGCGGGCGGCCAAGGCGATCGAGCGGGCGGATGTGCTCGTTTGGACCGACTCCCTGATCAATCCCCAAATTGCGGCCCTTGCCCCAGCCACTTGCGAAAGCATCCGCACCAGCACCCTCACCCTCGAAGAGGTGATGGCCGTGATCGTGGAGCGGGCTGGGGCAGGCAAAACGGTGGTTCGCCTCCATGACGGCGACCCCTGCCTCTACGGCGCCATGGCTGAGCAAATCTGTCGTCTTGCCGATGCTGGCCTCGGCGTGGAGGTGGTCCCAGGGCTCAGCGCCTATCAGGCCACCGCTTCGGCCCTCCAGAGCGAATTGACCATCCCTGGGCTGGTGCAAACCATCGTGCTGAGCCGGGCCGGGGGCCGCACCGGGGTGCCAGAAACCGAATCCCTCGCCAAGCTCGCCGCCCTGAAGGCCTCCCTCTGCCTGTACCTCAGCGCCAGGCACGTGGAGGAGGTCCAGGCCGAGCTACTCGAACACTATCCCCCGGAAACCCCCGTGGCGATTGGCTATCGGGTCAGCTGGCCCGATCAATGGCTCGCGGTGGTGCCCCTCAAGGACATGGCCCAGGTGAGTCGCGAGCGCGATTTGATCCGCACCACCCTCTACATCGTGAGTCCGGCCTTGGCAGCTCCCATGGAGGCCCGCTCAAAGCTGTACTCCGCCAGCCACAACCACCTGTTTCGCGGCGGGATCTAGGGCGAGGTCCTGGGATCTAGGCCACTTGCTCCGTCTGGGATTCCCCGTAGAGCTCCTGCTCCAGGCGGGGGCGATCAAATTGGCAGCCCAATCGCTCGGCAATGGCGGCCACATCCAGGGCCGCATTGCCAAGGCAACAGGTTCCACCCGGTGATGGGGTCACGTTGAACACCAGCCCCGGTAGGGGGCGAATGCTGGCTTCCCCAAGCATCAACTTGCGCTCACGCTTGTTGATCAGCTGGGGCCGTACCCCCCCATAGCCCTCGGCAAAGCTGAGATCGGCCAGGGTCATGGCGGGCACGATCTTGCGGGCATCGGCCAAAAAGAGATAGCGGCGCAGCCAAGGCACCTCAAACAGCAAGTTTTTGAAGATGTAGTTACGGATATCGGCAATCCGAAACAGCTGCCAAAACACAGCCAACACCGACCAGTCGAGCCGCAGGACCTTCAAGAATTCCCAAAAGGACTCGGGTTTATACCGCTCAAGCAAGGGCAAGAGCAGGGCCGTTGGACCAAAGCGCGTCTTGCCCGGGGCCCGCACGTCGGGATCGCCATGGATGGCGGCGAAGGGCAGCTTGTCGTTTTGGACGGTGTAGACCTTGCCCTTGAGCAAATCAGGGGTGAAGTAAAAGCTGCCAGCCACCGGCAAGCAGGAGTACTCGAGCCCAAAGCCCATTTGCTGGGCCATCAGCAGGCTGTGGGCGCCGGCATTCACCACCACATGGCGGGCAAAGAGCTGGCGGCTGGGTCCGCCAGCCGTAGGGGCCATCACCACCTGGTAACCATCCCCGTCAGGGGTGATGGTGGTGACCTTGGCGCCCATCTGGATCGTCAACTGGCGCCCGGTGCCGGCCACCGCGGCCCCAGCCTGGGCCACAAACGATTCCGCTAGAGCCTCGTAATCAACGGCGGTGTAGGTGCGTCGAATCCCAATGGCCACCAATTCATCGGAACGCAGGCTGCCATTGGCAAAGGCCACCTGGGGCTCCCATTCGGCAATCGTCTCCTTCTCGAGCAGCTCCATCGCCGGGAAATGGGGGGAAAACTGCTCAAATCTCTGGCGCAGAAACTGGCATTCCTGCTCCCCAACCCCCAGAACCATCTTCGGGGTGCGAAACACGCAGCGCTCCCGCGTTGCAGGATCGAGCAGACCGGCGTAGTGGACGATCATCTCGGCCGTGCGCTTCACCCGCACCGCCTTCTCAAGGGTGTAGTTGGTCTCGATATCGCCGCAGTGGATGGTTTGGCTGTTGTTGGTGGCTTTGGAATTCACCTGGGCCAACTGGTCGTAGCGCTCCACCAAAGCGATCCGAGCCAGATCGGTGTAGCGGGCCAGTTCAAACAACAGGGCGGTCCCGCAGACACCGCCCCCAACGATCAACACATCCAAGCTCTCCCCATCAGCCAAGGCATCCCTTGGACCCTGGGCTGGGGGCGCTTGCTCGGCTGGGGTGTCGGTCACACAACACTTGGACGCATCACCCATGCTCGCTGATGGAGGGCCCGCTGATGGAGGGCCCGGGTCGGGGCCCTCACCGGTGGTGTTTTAAGCTCAACAGGTGCGGGCGATTAGCACAGCGGTAGCGCACTTCCTTCACACGGAAGGGGTCACTGGTTCGAATCCAGTATCGCCCATTTCAGACAAGATCCAATCCTGCTTTTGGGCTGGGATCAACTGGGCGGCAATGGCTTTGCCCAACCCTCCGATGGCAAATTCCTGGGGGTACCCCAGGTCAATCTCGCCAGAACCTCTGAAAAACATAAATCTGTCCCACAATCGGTGCAGCAGACAACCTTCGGGTGCAGTCCACCGTTTTGCCTTCCTCCCCCGACATCACCCCCTCCTCCCCCGAGCTGATGGCCTTGGCCGCAGCAATCGTCCAAGCCCGGCTTGACGCATGCCTGGGCGTGGCCGAACTGGCCAAGCGGCTCAACATGGGGGTTGAGCAACTCGAAGCCCTCGAATCAGGGGACCTGCACCGTCTGCCTGAGCAGGTTTTCGTGATTGCCCAGGCCCGTCGGATCGCCCAAAACCTGGGGGTCACGATTGATGGGGAAATCCAGGCCCTGCGCCAGAGCGGCAGCCTGAACACCAGGCCGATCGAGCTTCAAAACCTCAAGCCCAAAGCTGAGCTCGAGGAGCCCCGCGGGCCCGCCGCAAACCAGGCCCCCCGCGGCATCGGCGTGGTCCCGGTGCTCGCCACCCTGGCCCTGGCCGGCGGGGTGGCAGCTGGCAGCGTTGCCCTGTGGCAGCAATGGCAAGGGCGCCAGCTCGCAGCCATCCTGGCCAAGCCGGTACTGACCAAGCCAGTCCAGACCAACCCAGTCCAAACCCAGCAAGCCCAAGCCACAGCAAAAGACCAAGCCCTTACCCCTGCCAAAACTGGAGCCTCCAGCCTCACCCTCAGCAGCAGCAATAACACCTGGCTTGAGGTGAAAACCCTCAAGGGCAAACAACTCTTCCGCGGAGATTTCAAGGGCCGTCAAGGGTTTCCCCTCAACGAAGGCTTGAGGGTGCTGGCCGGCCGGCCGGATCTTCTCCTCGTTCAGGTTGGTGGCACAACGGCACGGCCCTTGGGCTCCATCTCCGAGGTGACATGGCAAACCTTTGCGGCCCCTAAGGCTCCAGCACCTTCAGGGACAGCCCGCAGGCCTCCAGAACCCCGTCCCGGCAAGCAGCCAGGCTCCAACGCTCCAGGCTGAGATCGGCTGGCTGATCCCCTGGAGGCGGATCCACGGCCTCAAGGGAAATCTCCAGCTCGGATGGGGCCTGTTTCGCTGACCCTTCCTGCAGGGGAACCACCTTGATGCTGCCTATCACAGAGGCTGGCCTTCGATCGAGGGAGGCCGCCAGCCTCAACAGCAAGGCCATGGACGCCACGGTGCGGCGCTGTTGCCTGTCCACAATGAGCTGCCAGGACTCGTGGCGCTTTTTGGGCAAGCCGCGGCGGTGATAGCGGGCAATGGCCGCCACCATCAAATGTTCGGCTTGGGAATAGCCCAACAACTCGCCATGGCGAATCAAGTACCAGGTGTGTTTGTGGTAGGCCGCAATATTGATGCTCTTGCCACAGGTATGCAGTTGGGCTGCCGCCCAGAGCAGTTCCCGGCCCAGGCCGTCATCGCTGTGGATGAGGCCCCGGGTCTGGTCGTAGAGGCTGAGGGCGAAGCCCGCCACCCGATCCGCCCGGCTGCGGTCGACACCAAAACTCTGGGCCAGATGCATGACCGTGCGCTGGCGAATGGTGCTCTGAAACGAGAAGCGATCACCCAAGAGGTGATTGCGCAGCATCCAATCCACAATCAAACCCTCCCTTAGGGCCCGATCGCAGACAACCAGCTCCTTCACCTGGAGCATCTCCATGGCGGTCTGGAGAATCAGGGCCCCGGGCACAATGATTTCGGCGCGCCGCTCGTTGATGGCTGTCAGGGTTTTGCGTTGCTCGGCTGTCATCGCCAGCAGGCGGGCGATCTGCTGATCGATGCGGGTCTTGCTGAGGCGATACCCCTGCAATTTCAAGGGGGGACGGCCGTCCTCTGCTGCCGCCAAGGCGGCCAGGGCCATGGCCGTGCCGCTGGTGGCCACGAGTAGGGGCTTTTCACCCGGCTGGAGAGCGGCCCGGGTCTGGGCTACCGCCGGATCCAGGGCTCCTTGGATGTAGGCCTTGAGAAAGGAGTGCTGATCAGGCGGCAACGGGTCCTGCCGGCAAAACTCCCGCTGCAGCCGCACCGCCCCAATCCGGGTACTGGTGAGGGAGCGGGCATCGCGGCCATCGGCAAGCACCAGCTCGGTAGAGCCGCCACCGATATCCAGGATCAGGTGGGGCTGATCGCCAAAGGTCATCCCCGAAAGCACGCCCAGATAGATCAGGCGGGCCTCCTCCGGACCACTCACCAACTCCACCTCGAGGCCCAACTGGTCCTGCAGGGCCAGCAAGAAATCGCCGCCATTGGGCGCCTCCCGCACCGCGCTGGTGGCAGCGGTGACGATCTGCTCAACCCCGTGGCTAAGCGCCAGGTCCCGGTCCTGCCTGAGGGTCCGAAACGCCCGCTCAATGGCATCCGAGCTCAAATCACCGGTCTCTGGATCCCGCTCCCCCAGGCGCGTGGTGGCTTTTTCGGCCACCAGCACCGAAAAACTGCGCAGCTCAGGATCCACCTCCGCCACCAACAGGTGAATGGAGTTGGTGCCGATATCGATTGCAGCGACACGGCGACGACCCAAGGCCTGGCCAGGCTGTTGGGAGGGCGGGGCCTGAACCATCGGGCAGCCTGGGGCTGGGTGGCGCCACTTTGACATCCGCAGGAGAATCCCGCAGCAGACCTAGGGTGCCGGCCAAAGCAGGTCTGCTCCGAGCGTGGCCGTTCCCCGCATCACCGCCCGTCTGGCGACCTGGCTCGAGTTGCTGCGCTGGCACAAACCCAGTGGTCGTCTCATCCTGCTGATACCGGCGGGTTGGAGCCTCTGGCTCGTGCCCGGAGGAAGGCCCTCCCCACACCTGGTGCTGTTGATCGTGCTGGGGGGCCTCGCCGTAAGCGGGGCCGGCTGCATCGCTAACGACCTCTGGGATCGGCGCATCGATCCCCTGGTGGAGCGCACCAAAACCAGGCCGATGGCCGATGGCCGGGTGGGCAGCCTGGAAGCCCTGGTGTTGCTGGTGGTGGCCCTGGCCGCCGCCCTGGCCGTTGTGCTTGCCCTGCCGGCAGCCCATCGCCTGAGCTGCCTGGGCCTCGCCATCGCCGCCCTACCGCCGGTGCTGCTCTACCCCAGTGCCAAGCGCTGGTTTGATTATCCCCAGCTGGTGCTGGCCTTCTGCTGGGGCTTTGCGGTATTGATCCCCTGGGCGGCCGTCAGCGGCAACCTCTCTGGCGGCTGGCCCCTGGCGCTCACCTGGCTGGCCGCCGTGCTCTGGACCTTCGGATTTGACACGGTCTATGCCATGGCCGACCGTGATGACGACCGGGGAATCGGGGTGCGGAGCAGTGCCTTAAGCCTGGGCGATCGGGCCCCGCTCACCGTGACCGTTTGCTATGGCTTGACGGCCCTGGCCCTGGCAGGGGCCGCCGGCCAAGCGGGGGTGGGCTGGCCGTTCTGGCCCCTGTGGCTGCTGGCGGCCGCCGGGATGCAGCGGGAAGCCCTTGGGCTGCGGCGCACCGATCTGCCCCGCTCCAGCTTTGGCCGCCATTTCAGCCGCCAGGTGCTGCTGGGTGGCCTGCTGCTGCTGGCCCTGGTGGTGGGGAGGCTGTGATGGCTGGGCCAATTCGCCTGCCCAAACCCCTGGTTTCTGGAGATTCCGTGGCCGTGGTGGCCGCCAGCTCCTGCCTGGAAGGCGAAGAAGCCCGGGCCCGCCTCGATGCGGGCATTGCCATCTTGGAGGGCTGGGGGCTTGTGGTGGAACGCAAGCCCCTGCGGAGCTGGGGCTACCTGGCCGGCAACGATCACGAGCGGTCCGCCGATCTCCAAACCGAACGACAGGGCGAGGAGCCACCCGTTTCTCTGCTGGCCTGCATGCGGGGGGGCTGGGGTTCCGCCCGACTGCTGGAGCGGCCCCTGGCCATGGGGCCCACCTGGCTCCTGGGCTTCTCCGATGTCACCTCCTTGCTCTGGGCCCAGGTGGCCCAAGGCCATGGCGGAGCCGTCCATGGCCCCCTGCTGACCAGCCTGGCCGCAGAACCGGCCTGGAGCCAGCAGCGCTTGCGCTCCCTGCTCTTTGGGGAGCCCCTGGCCGATCTGGCAGGGGAGGGCTGGTGTCCAGGGCTAGCCGAAGGCCCCCTGATGGTGGCCAATCTCACGGTGGCCACCCACCTGCTGGGCACCCCCCATTGGCCCGATCTCGACGGCGCCATCTTGATCCTGGAAGACGTGGGCGAAGCCCCCTATCGCATTGAGCGGATGCTCACCCACTGGCGGCTGGGCGGCGCCCTGCAGCGGCTAGCGGGCATCGGCCTGGGCAGCTTCAGCGGCTGCGACGACCCCACCACCCCAGATCGCCCCAGTTTCAGCCTGGAGGAGGTGCTGCGCGAACGCACCGCCGACCTCGGGATTCCCGTGGTGGCGGGCCTGCCGATCGGCCACGGCGACTGCAATGCCGCCCTGCCCTTGGGAGTGCGGACCCAGCTCGATGGCACGGGGGGTCGCCTAGCGCTGCTTCCCTAAGGGGGGGTGGATCGAAGCCCTAGCCGCGATCCACCAGCACAGCCTCGGCCAGCACAGCCTCGGCGATCGTCAAATCAAAGGGGGTGGTGAGCTTGATGTTGGAGGGGGGGGCCTCCAACACCTGCACCGCCAGACCCAGCCGCTCAAAAAGCGCCGCATCGTCGGTGACACTCCAGCCCTCGGCCGTGGCCGTGGCATGGGCATCCCGCAGCTGCTGCACTGGAAACCCTTGGGGAGTTTGGGCCGCCCAAAGCTGACTGCGATCCGGTGTCGCAGTGATGCATCCGCCGCCATCCACCTGCTTGATCGTGTCGGTCACGGGGGTCGCCGCAATCACCGCTAGGCCCTGCTGCACGGCGATCACACAGCGCTCCAACAGATCGGGGTCCACCAAACAACGGGCGCCGTCATGGATCAGCACCCCCTCGGCATCAGCCGGCAGCGCAGCCAAACCGCGGCTGACCGATTCCTGCCGGGTCTCCCCACCCACGATCCACGCCACGGGGACCCGGGGATTGGCAGCGGCCACGATGGCCCGAATCGCCTGTTCATCCACCGGCTGGCCCACCAACCCGATCCAGGTGATGGCGGAGGAGGCCAGGGCGGCATCAAGGGTCCAGGCGAGCACGGCCCGCCCAGCCACGGGCAACAACAACTTGTTGCCTTCGGCTCCCATCCGGCGGCCACTTCCTGCGGCGGCGATCAGCAAATGCACAAGAGACTCCCGGCAGCGGGCCAAACCGACTGGGCTCCATACAATCAGGCCACCGTGCCGATGCCACCGCAATGCGGGCCCTGTTTCTGATTCCCGGTGGCAGCAGCCAGCAATTGCAAGCCTTTGCCGCTGTCGACGCGGTGGCCGAGCAACTCAAGGCCCACGTGCAGGTGGTCTGCCCCACGGCAACCGCCGCCCTCTGGCAGCTCCATCCAGCCGTGGAGAAGGTGATTCCCTTTGCCTTCAACGACGCCACCATGGCCGACTGGGCCAATTTGCTCGGGTCGGTTCGGGAGCCCGATTTTCAGCTCTGCCTCAACCGCGCCAGCGGTCGCCAGGTGGACCTGATGCTCTCGATGAGCCATATCCCCACCCGCATTGCCGCCTCGGGGTTTTCCGCCACGGAAAAGATCCAAGCCAGCGCCAATCCCTGGCCCAATCAGGCCTGGGAGGCCGATCTCAAACCGGTGGGAGTGAGCCTGAATGCCGAGGCCTTCCGCTTGCCCCTGGCCAAAGCTGGGCTCGATGCCGCAGCTGCCGCCTTGCCCCCAGGGGAGGGCCCAGCGCTGCTGCTCGCTCCTTGGGGAACTGCAAACGACTGGCCCCAAGCCCAGTGGCAGCACCTCCCCGAGCGCATTCTCAGCAAGCTGCCCAACCTTCGGGTCGTCAACGCTGCCCATGTTGATTCGGCCCCAACCGTTGCAGGCGCAGCCAAGCGGGCCGCCCAGGTGGCCAGCGCCGATGTGGTGGTAGCCAGTGATCCAGAGACCATCGAATGGGCCCTGCTCTTGGGTCTGCCCCTGGTGGCCCTAGGCCGGCCCGCCGACAGCCTGCCCCCTCGCCAGGGTGTGCAAAGCCTGGGCACCGCACTTGAGCTCGCCACGATCAGCATGGAGTCGGTGCTAACTGCGCTTGGCTTTGGCTAAGCGCAGGGCGCCATACGATCCATTCACCCAATCTTTGCCCCGATGGCCTCCTCCCAAGCACTCGCTGGACACGTCACCCTGGTGACCGGAGCGAGCCGGGGGATTGGTCGTTCCATTGCCCTCACCCTGGCGGCCCAGGGTGCCGAGGTGGTGGTGAACTACGCCAATTCGCCGGATGCCGCCGAAGCCGTGGTGGCTGAGATCCATGCCGCCGGGGGGAAGGCATGGAGCTATCAAGCCAATGTGGCCGACGAGGAGCAGGTGGAGCTCATGGTGAAAACCGTGCTGGAAAAGTCCGGGCGCCTGGATGTCCTGGTCAACAACGCCGGCATTACCAAGGACGGCCTGCTGATGCGGATGAAGACCTCCGATTGGAAGAGCGTGATCGACCTCAACCTCACAGGGGTGTTCCTCTGCACCCGAGCGGTGAGCCGCTCGATGCTGAAAGCCCGCTCGGGCCGCATCATCAACATCACCTCCGTGGTGGCGCTCATGGGGAACCCTGGCCAGTCGAACTACAGCGCCGCCAAAGCCGGGGTGATTGGCTTCACCCGCAGCTGTGCGGCTGAATTTGCCGGAAGGGGGGTGACGGTGAATGCGATCGCTCCAGGCTTTATCGAGACCGACATGACCAAGAATCTCGACGTGGAGCCGATCCTCGGTGCGATCCCCCTAGGCCGCATGGGCCAACCCGAAGAGGTGGCGAGCGCCGTGCTGTTCCTTGCCGCCGACGTCGCCAGCAGCTACATGACCGGCCAGGTGCTCCAAATCGATGGCGGCATGGTCATGCGTTGAGCGACTAGTTATGCGGTAGTTGCAGGTTGGCCCAGTTCTTCGCGCAGGCGCCGAATCCGCAGCAGCAACTTCAACCGGCGGCTGCGGGCAGTGATCGTCAAAAACAGGCGCAACGGCAGGTAGACCAGCGCCATCGCCACGCCCAGGGCGGTGATCAGAACGAACACCATGGCGTTCGATCCCGAAACGGGCGCCAGGTTCACCACATCATCAGCGCTCTCCAAGGCAGTTTCGAGCACCGTTTCGAGCGCCGTTTCAATGGCGGTTTCGAGGGCTGATGGGAGCAGGTCGTCCATGGCCCGACCCTATCGAGCCCCGGCCAACGATGCCGCCCCAAGCCTGGGGTGATTCGGCAATCCCCACCGGCCGATGGCTGCTGGGGCCCGGGTGGTTGTGGGAATCTGAGCCTCAACAGATTCCCCCTCCCCCGTCGCCATGGCCAAGTTGATCAGCTTCTCGGATGCCTCCCGCGCATCCCTTGAACGCGGCGTCAACGCCCTGGCGGATGCGGTCAAGGTCACCATCGGGCCCAAGGGCCGCAACGTGGTGCTCGAGAAGAAGTTTGGGGCCCCGGACATCGTCAACGATGGCGTGACCATTGCCAAGGAGATCGAACTGGAGGATCCGTTCGAAAACATTGGCGCCAAGCTGATCCAGCAGGTGGCCAGCAAAACCAAAGACAAGGCTGGCGATGGCACCACCACCGCCACCGTGCTCGCCCAGGCCCTGGTCCATGAAGGCCTCAAAAACATTGCCGCCGGGGCCAACCCCGTGGGCGTCAAGCGCGGCATGGAGAAGGCCCTTGCCCAGGTAGTGGCCGGAATTGCCGACCGTTCCCAGGAGGTGGCCGGCGATGCCATCCGCCAGGTGGCCACGGTGAGCTCCGGCAACGACGAGGAAATCGGCCGGATGATCGCCGAGGCCATGGCCAAGGTGAGCGCCGACGGCGTGATCACCGTCGAAGAGTCCACGTCCCTCGCCACAGAGCTCGAGATCACCGAAGGCATGGCCTTTGATCGCGGCTATAGCTCCCCCTATTTCGTGACGGACCAGGACCGCCGCGAGTGTGCTTTTGACAATGCCCTGCTGCTGATCACCGACCGCAAGATCAGTGCGATCGCCGATCTGGTGCCCGTGCTGGAAGCCGTCTCCAAAACCGGCAGGCCCCTGCTGATCCTTTCCGAAGAAGTGGAGGGTGAAGCCCTGGCCACTTTGGTGGTCAATAAGAACCGGGGTGTGCTCCAGGTGGCCGCAGTGCGGGCTCCGGGCTTTGGCGATCGCCGCAAGGCCATGCTCGCCGACATCGCCATCCTCACCGGCGCGACTGTGGTGAGCGAAGACCAGGCCATGACCCTCGACAAGGTGGGGCTGAACGACCTGGGCAGCGCCCGCCGCATCACCATCACCAAAGACAGCACCACCATCGTGGCCAGCGGTGACCACCAGAACGCCGTGGCTGATCGGGTGGCTGCCATCCGCCGGGAACTCGACAACACCGACTCGGATTACGACCGCGAGAAGCTGATGGAGCGGATCGCCAAATTGGCCGGCGGCGTCGCCGTGATCAAGGTGGGAGCCCCCACCGAAACCGAACTCAAAAACCGCAAACTCCGGATTGAGGATGCCCTCAATGCCACCCGCGCCGCGGTGGAGGAAGGGATCATTGCCGGCGGCGGCACCACCCTCCTGCAACTGGCCGATGGCCTCGATGGCCTGGCTGCCAGCTGCAGCGGCGACGAGCGCACTGGGGTGCAGATCGTGCAGCGCTCTCTTTCAGCCCCCGTGCGCCAAATCGCCGCCAATGCCGGCGCCGACGCAGCGGTAGTGGTCGCCGAAATCAAACGCCTAGGCAAGGGTTACAACGCCCTGACCGGTACCTACGAAGACCTGTTGACCGCAGGGATCCTCGATGCCGCCAAGGTGGTGCGTCTGGCCCTGCAGGATGCGGTGTCAATTGCGTCGTTGCTGATCACCACCGAAGCGGTGATCGCCGACAAACCGGAACCCGTCGCCCCAGCCGGCCCCGGTGGCGACATGGGGGGCATGGGAGGAATGGGTGGTATGGGAGGCATGGGCGGCATGGGCATGCCCGGGATGATGTGATCCCGTGGGGGGGGATTCCTCCTCCCCCCTACCCGCCTTGGATTTTGTCCACGTAGGCCGCCACCTGGAGGTCCACGCCTGTGATGGCGGTTCCCACCACCACCGCATCGGCACCAAGCCCGAGGGCCCGTAGGGCCTGATCTGCTGAAGCCAGACCACCCTCGCAAATCAGGCTGGTGCCCACCGGGAGTTGGGGCTTCAGCTGGCCCAACAGGTCCCAGCCAGGAGGCTTGTGTCCAGCGGTGTCTTCGGTATAGCCGAAGAGGGTTGTTCCCACCCAGGCACAGCCAAGCTGGGCGGCCCGCACACCGTTGGCTGCACTATCGATATCGGCCATCAGCA
Organism: Synechococcaceae cyanobacterium; assembly: GCA_947460085.1. Classification (GTDB taxonomy): domain Bacteria; phylum Cyanobacteriota; class Cyanobacteriia; order PCC-6307; family Cyanobiaceae; genus Cyanobium_A. The sequence continues at coordinate 7,848 of CANHGA010000002.1, read as the reverse complement.
CGGCCCCTAGGTCGGTGGTGGCCCGGCGAATCAGCTCCTCCAAGGATTGCCCCCCCGGCCGATGGCGGTCGGTGGCATCGATCGCCACCACATCGGCCCCCGCGCCCCAAACGGCCTGAATCTCCGCCCAGCCTGGCGTGATGTAAATGGGGCTATCGCCATAGGTCCGCTTCCAGAGACCCACAATCAAGGCGTCAGGGCAGCGGCGGCGCACGGCGCCAATGTGCTCGGGGCTCTCGAGCCGTACGCCCGAGGCGCCATTGCGCAAGCTCGCCTCAGCCATGGCCGCAATCACCTCCGGGTCCCGCATGGGCGAGCCTTCAGGTGCCTGCACCGAGACAATCAAGCCAGAGGCCAACAAAGCTGGCGGGGTCGCAGGGTTACTCACGTTCAACAGGCCAAGGGAAGATCATCCGAGCGGTCCGGCAACCAGGCCCGCAGGGCGGCCAACGCGGCCAGGGCCCCCAGGATCCAAGCCTCCAAAGACGGCAGACCGCGGCGGTGGACCCACTGCTGCAGCAAGCGATTGGCTAGGCCCCCATCCCGCTCAGCAACAGCCGCCAAAAGACGATCGGAAAGATCGGGGCGGGGGAGGGTAGGGAGCGGGCGGGATGCAAGCACGGGAGTGGGATTCAGGTGAGCTTGCGATCCAGCAATGGCCGAATCAGGAGAAATAACCCGGCTGCCAAACCAGCCAACACCATCAAGCAAGTACCAGCGGAGAGGTCGCCGTAGGGGGCCTCCAACACCACGGCGGTGAGGGAGAACTCGCCGGCGTAGGCAGCGCGAATCGGTTCAATCGCGAAGGTAAGGGGATTTAGGGATGCAAGCCAGCCCAGCCAACTCGGCATGAACGACAGGGGTGCTAGCGCCGTGCTTGCAAACAGCAGAGGCAAGTTGGCCACAAAGATCACCGCGATCAACTCAATGTGACCCGGCAGGGCAAAGGCCAAGCCCAGGCTCAAGGCTGTCACCGCAAACACCAACAGCAACAGGGTGATGAGCACCAACAGCAAGCCCACACCCCCGGGCCAGCCGTAGCCCAGCAGGGCAGCCGTTGCCATGATCGCCAAGCTCTGCACCAGACTCAAGCTGGTGATGTAGAGCACGGAAGCCAGCACGATCGAACTGCGGGAGCGCAGGGGTGCCACGAGCAGCCTGTTGAGAAAGCCAAATTCCCGATCAAACATCACCGGCAGGCCGGCATTGAGTGCCGCACTAAACGCGGTGAAGACGATCACCCCAGCACCAAGGAACCGTCCATAGCTGATGCCCCCTGGCAGCAGGCCTGCGGGAGCCTTAGCAAACAGCGCCCCAAACAACACCAACCAGATCAGCGGTTGCAACACGCCAGCCACCAGGGTGGAGGGCCTGCGCTGCAGCTGCAGGAACAGCCGCTTGGTGAGCGCCAGGGTTTCCTGGCTGATTTCGGCCAGGGCGGAGGGCTGGTCGGTAGCTCCCGGCGAGCGATTGGAAATGGTGGGATTGGCGCTGGTCATCACATGCTTGCTTTGCGTTCGGCTTTGGGATCGCGGCTACCGGCCACGGCCAGCTCCGCATCCATCAGGGTGCGGCCAGTGGCCTGGAGATACACATCATCCAGGCTCGGACGGCTTTGGGCTAGGGCAAACACGGGCAAGTCGGCGGTGGCCAATTGCTGGCGCAGCTGCTCCACCACCCCATCGTGCTCAATCACCAAGTTGAGCGAATAGCCCTGGGCCTGGTTGACCACCACCTGCCGCACCCCTGGGCAATCCCGGAGCAGGGCTTGCACCGTGGCTGCTTCGCTGGCATCACTGAATTCCCGCACCCGCAGGGTGAGCCGATCACCGCCCAAGGCCGCCTTGAGGGAGGACGGTGCTCCTTCGGCAATCACGGTGCCCGATTCGATAATCGCCAGGTGATCGGCCAGGGCATCCACCTCTTCGAGGTAGTGGCTACTGAGCAACACCGTGGTGCCGCCATCACGGAGTTGGCGCAACACCTGCCAAATCGCCGCCCGACTCTCAATATCCAGGCCCACGGTGGGCTCGTCCAAGACCAGCACCTGGGGGCTGTGCAGCAAACCAGCTGCCAAATCGAGCCGGCGGCGCATGCCGCCCGAATAGCTGCCACAGCGGCGATCAATCCAATCGCCCATGCCCATCAGCTCGATCAATTCAGCGATGCGACGGTTCCGCTGATGGCCTGGCAGGTGATACAGATCGCCCTGGAGCTGCAGCAATTCCCGCCCGGTGAGGATCTTGTCGATCGCCACCTCCTGGGCCACATAGCCCAGCAACCGGCGCACCCCCCGGGGATCGGCCAGGGCATCGAGGCCCGCGACCCGCACCGTGCCGCTGTCGGGTGCGAGCAGGGTGCAAAGAATGCGCAGGGCGGTGGTTTTACCCGCCCCATTGGGGCCAAGCAGGCCATAGAGGCTGCCCGCCGGCACCTGCAAAGAGAGGTCGTTGAGGGCAGGCACCGAGACACCCTTGGCCGCGGTGTAACGCTTGTTGAGCTGGCGCAGTTCAATCACCAAGCAACCTCTCCGAGACGCATCACCCCTAGGTACCCCTTAGCGAAGGCCCAATGTAGGCAGCCCAGCTGGCCAGCTGGCCATCAACTGGGCGCCCAACACCCCCGCCTGGGGGGTACGGGCCAGCAGGAGCAGCAAACAAATGCCAAACAGATAGAGGATCGACCAGCGAAACAGGGCCCGGGCCGCCTTGGGATCATCGGGTTGATCAGCCAACCGGGAGGTGAGCTGCAGGAGGCGGGCATTGAACGGAAGCACCAGCAGGCCAAACAGGGCGCCGCCACTGGGTAACGCCCAGAGGCCCAGCCCACTCATGGCCACCGTGGCGTAGGCGTAGTGGCGAATCGCCCTAGCCGTCACGACCACACCCTTAACCACCGGCAGCATCGGGATGCCAACGGAGCGGTAGTCATCCTTAAGGAGGAGAGCCAGGGCCCAGAAGTGGGCAGGGGTCCAGACCATCACCAGGGAGAACAGCCACCAGCTGGCCCAACCCAAATGGCCCGTGGCCGCCGCCGCCCCCACCAACGGGGGGATGGCCCCAGCCACACCGCCCACCACGATGTTTTGGCTGGTGCGGGGTTTTAAAAGGGCGGTGTAGAGCAGCACATAACTGCACAGACCCAGCAAGGAGAGGCTGGCCGCCAGGGGATTGACCCCCAGCACCAACACCACCACCGAGAGCGCGGTCAAGGCAATGGCCAGGCCAAACGCTTGGCGCTGGGCCAGCCGCCCAGAAGGCAAGGCCCGCCGACTGGTGCGCTGCATGCGCCCATCAAGCTCCTGTTCCCACAGACAATTCAGGACCCCTGCGGCGGCTGAGGCCAAGGACCCTCCCACCAGGGCGCAGGTGATCGTGGCGGCATCGAGCCAGCCATCCGCACTGACGGCCATGCCGGCCAGGGTGGTGGCCAGCAGCAGGGGAATCAACCGCGGTTTCGCCACCTCCAACCAGGGGGGCAACACCACCGATGGCCGAATGCTTGGTCGGGCCACGCTGGGTTCTGGCCCCAATACAGGCTGTTGAAGCGGAGCGCTAACCATCGGCCAACTCCTGACTGGGATCGGGCTGCAGAGGCGCCAAGGCCCTCGCCAAAACAGCAGATAAAAGGGCCACCAGTAGGGCGGCCACCAATTGGTGCGCCACGGTGACAGCCGGCACCGCCAGTTGCAACTTCAGGGTCCAAATCCCCAGGCCGATCTGCATGGCAACCAAGCCCATCGCCCCGAAGGCCAGGCCCTGGAGATGGCCCAGCCCCCGGGGGAGCAGGGGGGCCGTGGCGGCCAGGAGGGCCACCCCACCTGCCGCCCCCAGGGCCAGCTGCCGGTGGGCGAGCAACCATTGGCAGGCCTCACCAGAAGCCAGGCACTGGTCCGCCGCCCATTGGCTGGCCATCAAACCGCCCAGTAAGCACTGGCCAAACACCAAGGCCAGGGCGAGGCCCGCCAGGGCCTGCCACCAGCGGGGAACGGCAGGGGATTGAATGAGAACTTGAGGGCCCATGACTTGAGGACCCATCACTTCGGGGACCATGGCAAGCCTCTGGTAGATGCCGCTAACCAGGGACACCAACACCAAAGCAGTGGCCAAATGGGCACTCACCAAAGGGGAGGCCAAGAGATGGGTCACGGTGAGGGCCCCTAGGGCTCCCTGGAAGGCCACCAAGCCCAAGGCCAGGGCGGCCATCCACGGCAACCAGGTAGGCAGCCGCCGACGGAGGGCCACACCCACGCCAACGAACACCAGCAGGGCCACACCCACCACAAAGGCATCCAGGCGGTGGAACCATTCCAAGAACACCTGGACATTCATCTGTTGGCCAGGCAAAAAGCGGCCGTAGCAGAGGGGCCAGTCTGGACAGGCCAAACCCGCCTCCATCACCCGGGTAGCCCCGCCAATCGCCACCAGCGCCACAAGAGCGACGACCAAATGGGACGCCAACAGGGCGAAGCTGTGGCGCAGCCGGAGATCCTGGCTCAACTCAAGATCCTGACGCAAACCAAAATCTTGGGGCCGCTCAAGTTCTGGATGAGGCTGAAGGTTTGGCGGTAAAGCCCCTGCCATGGCTCAATCCTGCCGATAAATCACCTTAAGTAAAACGAGCCCAGCAAGAAGGGCGGGTGGGCATTCCCGCACATCGTCTAGCCAACCATTTTGATTGTGGACTGGTGAAATTCGATACAGAAGCGAAAAACTCAGACCACCCCTCTCAACGTGAATGGGTCAACGTTGATTTGCAAACCAAACCATCGAATCAACTGCAAGGCCAAGCACCCGCCCATAGGCTTGCTCACAAGGACGACTAGAGCCGTGAAACCTCCCGTAGTTCTGGTTCTAGCGAGCTCCACGGCGGCCTTGGTGCTGGTGGGTCTTTGGGTGGGATACAACGTCAATGTGCTTCCGATTGCGGCAAGCAGCAATGCACCCACCTACGACGCCCTTTTTAAGGTTTTATTCAGCATTGGCACGGTCCTGTTTCTTGGGATCCTGATCCTGTTGGTTTACAGCCTGGTTGCCTTCCGCCGCCGCGCTGGCGATGTCAGTGACGGAATAGCCCTTGAAGGCAACCTGCCCCTCGAAATCGTCTGGACAGCCATCCCGGCCGTGGTGGTGTTGTTTGTTGGTTTGTACAGCTACGACATCTACGAACGCATGGGGGGCATGGCCCCCATGCACGACCACAGCGCCATGCTCGCCATGGCCTCCGAATCAAGCGGCCCGGGCTCGAACGGGGCCAGCCCAGCCAAAATCTGGGCTGGTATTGGCGTGGGCGTTGATGCCAGCGATGGCGCGGCGGCTGCCCTGCCTGTTGATGTAACAGCGATGCAATTTGCCTTCATCTTCCACTACCCCAACGCCGACATCACCAGCGGCGAGCTGCATGTACCCGTGGGTCAACCGGTGGAACTCCACATGGAAGCCCGCGATGTGATCCACGCCTTCTGGGTACCCCAGTTTCGGCTCAAGCAAGACGTGATTCCAGGCCAGCCCACCGTGCTGTCCTTTACGGCTACCCGGGCCGGCACCTACCCGATTGTCTGCGCAGAACTGTGCGGCCCCTATCACGGGGGGATGCGCTCCAACGTGGTGGTGCATGAACCCGAGGCCTACGCGAGTTGGCTCGCCCAAAACACCCCAGCCCCTACCACCACCTAAGAGCCCCATGACCCTCGCCAACCCATCGGAGCTCTCCCCAAGCCACCCCGGCAATCTCCAGCCCCAGGGCTGGCTGCGCTACTTCAGCTTCAGCCTGGACCACAAGGTGATTGGCATCCAATACCTCGTGTGCGGCTTCATTTTCTATTTGATTGGTGGGGCGCTCGCTGGCGTGATTCGCACCGAACTGGCCAGTCCCATGGCCGATTTCGTGAGCCGCGAGACCTACAACGAAGTGCTGACCCTGCACGGCACGGTGATGATTTTCCTGTGGATTGTGCCCGTGGTGAATGGGGGGTTTGGCAATTACCTGATTCCCTTCTATGTGGGAGCCCGCGACATGGCCTACCCGCGCCTCAATGCCGTGGCCTTCTGGCTGATTCCCCCAGCCGGCATCCTGCTGATCAGCAGCTATTTCCTAGCCGGGGCTGCCGCCCAATCCGGCTGGACGGCCTATCCCCCCTTGAGCCTCACCACGCCAGCCGCTGGCCAGGTGGTGTGGATTCTGAGTGTGCTGCTCCTAGGCGGAAGCTCCATTTTTGGAGGCATTAATTTCATCGCCACCATCCTCAAATTACGGCGGCCGGGTCTTGGCCTGATGCAAATGCCGATGTACTGCTGGGCCATGCTCGGCACCAGCATCTTGGTGGTGCTCTCCACCCCCGTGCTGGCCGGCACGCTGATCATGTTGAGCTTCGACATCATTGCCCATACCGGTTTTTTCAATCCGGCGCTCGGCGGCAATGTGGTGGTCTATCAACACCTTTTTTGGTTCTATTCCCATCCAGCTGTTTACATCATGGTGCTGCCAGCCTTTGGCCTGGTCAGTGAAATCCTGCCGGTGCATGCCCGCAAGCCCCTGTTTGGCTACGTCACCATGGTGTATTCGATCATGGCGATCGTTGTCCTGGGCTTGATTGTCTGGGCCCACCACATGTTCACCAGTGGCACCCCGCCCTGGATGCGCCTGTTCTTCACAATCGCCACCTCGTTCATTGCCGTACCAACCGGCATCAAATTCTTCAATTGGCTCGCCACCCTCTGGGGAGGGAAGATCGCCCTCAATTCAGCGATGCTGTTCGCCTGTGCCTTCATCGTGAACTTCGTGTTTGGCGGCATCACTGGCGTTGCCCTCGCCCAGGTTCCCTTCGATATCCACGTTCACGACACCTATTTTGTGGTGGGCCATTTCCACTACATCGTCTACGGAGGAACGGTATTTGTGGTCTTCGCCTCCCTCTATCACTGGTATCCCAAATTCACCGGGCGCCTGCTCAATGAAGACCTGGGCAGGCTCCACTTTCTGCTCACGTTTCTTGGCTTCAACCTCTGCTTTGCACCCCAGCATTGGCTTGGCCTCAATGGCATGCCCAGGCGCGTAGCGGAGTACGACCCCAGCTTCACGACCTTGAATCAAGTGAGCAGCGTGGGAGCCCTGTTGATGGCGATTAGCACCATCCCCCTGTTGATCAACGTGGTGCTGACGGCCTTCAAGGGGGAGGTTGCCGGCGACAACCCTTGGAATGCCCTCACCCCCGAGTGGCTCACCTCTTCGCCTCCCCCGGTGGAGAACTGGCTTGGGGAGGCCCCCCTGGTGACTGAGCCCTATGGCTACGGCCACAACCCGGGCAACGAGCCCTCCAGCCCATCCGTGAAGCAGGTCGCCTAGCCATGACAAGCCTCTCCAATCTTGCCGACAGCAACCTCCCAGGTAGCGGCCTCCCCGATAGCGACCTCCCGACCACCAACCCCCATCCAACCGATCCGGCCCATAGCCATGGCGACTTCCGCCTGTTTGGCCTGGCCACCTTCCTGGTGGCCGATGGCATGACCTTCGCCGGGTTCTTTGCTGCCTACCTCACCTTTCGGGCCGTTAATCCCCTGCCCGAAGGCAGCAGCTACGAGCTGGAGCTGCTGTTGCCCACCATCAACACCGTGATACTGGTGATCAGTTCGCTCACCTTTCACCAGGCGGGCAAAGCGTGCCGGGCCAACCAGCTCGCCAAGGCCCGCACATGGTTGATGGTGACCTGCGGCTTGGGAGTGGCCTTTTTAGCCAGTCAAATGGTGGAGTACTTCTCGCTTCCTTTTGGACTGACCGACAACCAAAAGGAAGCGAGAAGTACTCCACCATTTCCTTTTGGACTGACCGACAACCTTTTTGCGAGCACCT
>CANHGA010000001.1 GCA_947460085.1 Synechococcaceae cyanobacterium | reverse complement strand
GTGTGGAAGGCGATGCAGCGGCGGCTGTCCACCACAAAGGGCTCCGTTATCGCCTGGGTTGGGCAGGCGTCCAGGCAGGCCGTACAGCGTCCGCAGAGGGTTGCGGAGGGTTGGTCGGCGGGCAGGTCCAGGGTGGTGAGCAGGTGGCCAAGCAGCAGCCAGGAGCCCCTCTTGGGGTGAATCAGGTTGCCGTGTTTGCCGATCCAACCCAGCCCAGCCTCCTCAGCCCAGGCCTTATCCATCAGCGGCGCACTGTCGACGCAGGCCCTCCACCGCACCCCAGGGGCTTGGCTTTCCAGCCAGCGGCCCAACTGCCGCAGGCGGCCATCGATCACCCGGTGGTAATCGCGCCCCCAGCCATAGCGGGCCACCGCCAGGGCCTCCGGTTGGCGTTTGGCATCCACGTAGTAGTTGAGCCCCACCGCCACCAGGCTGCGGACGCCGGGAAGCAGGGCTTCTACAGCGCGGCGGCGGGGATCGGCCATCCAGGCCATGTCGGCCTGGTGCCCGGCGGCCAGCCAGCGTTCGAGGGCCGCGGTGCGCAGGGGCAGGCGGGGGCTGCCGGGCACGGTGGCGATGCCCACCGGGTCAAAGCCCAGGGCGAGGGCTTGCTGTTTGAGCTGGACCACCAGCTGCTGGGGGCCATGGCCTGGTTGGGCAGGACCTGCCATCACCCGTAAAGTTGCGCCACATCCCCAGTCTGCTGCGAGAACCCCTTGAGCACCGTTCCATCCGGTCGTTTTGGCCACCTGCTCCGTTGGATTGGCATCACCCTGGTGGTGCTGATGGGCCTCCAGCTCTTGGTGCTCCTGGCTTCCTGGAACTGGGCCCTGGAACCCTTCCGCCAGCTCCTGGTGGATCGCCTCGTGGGGGAATCCCCGATGGCCTTGCTTGGGTTGGTGTTGATGCTCTACGGCGCCAAGCTCGACCATCCCGCCGGCACCCGCACCCCCATCCAATGGGTGGTTGGTGGGGTGAGCATCCTGCTGGCGATTGCCATGGTGGTGGCCGTACCGGTGTCGATTGGTTCGGAAAATGCCACGGCCCAGCAGGTCGCCCAGGCCGATGCCGCCATCGCGATGCAGTCCATGCAGCTGCAACGCGAAAAGCAACAGCTGGCCGATCCCAAGGCCGTTGATCAGGTGATTGCCCAGGCAGAAAAGGCCGGTCAGATCCCCCCCGGGGTGTCTGAGGAGCAAAAGCAGGCCCAGGCCCGTCAATTCATTGACACCCAGCTCAAGCCCCAGCTGGAGAAACAGGAGCAGCAATTGGGTCAGGCCAAGTTGGGCCGCGACCTGGCTGTGCAGCAGCGTCGCTTTGGAGGCACTGGCCGCTCGGCGGTTTTGGCGATTGCCTTTGTGGTGCTGGCCCTGGTGGCGTTGCTCTGAAATCCTTCACCGACCTGACGGATGGCTAAGTTGCCCATAGGTAGCTGAAGGCCGGATTCCCGGATTGTTCCTTGGTTCAGTCCAATCCCAGATCTGACCAGCCTCTGAAGGATCGGTTCCAGCAGGATCTCAAGAACGACCTGATTGCGGGTCTGTTGGTGGTGATTCCGCTGGCCACCACGATTTGGCTGGCCACCACGGTGAGCCGCTTCGTGCTGGCGTTTCTCACCTCGATTCCCAAGCAGTTCAATCCCTTCAACACCCTCAACCCCTTTTTCCAGGAGTTGATCAACCTGGGGGTGGGTTTGTTGGTGCCCCTGTTGGGGATCCTGCTGATCGGTTTGATGGCCCGCAACATCGTGGGCCGTTGGCTGCTGGAATTTGGGGAGGGCACCTTGCTCCGCATTCCGTTAGCGGGTTCCGTTTACAAAACCCTCAAGCAGCTGCTGGAAACCTTTCTCCAGGGAAGCTCCAGCAAATTCCGCCGGGTTGTGCTGGTGGAATATCCCCGGGAGGGGCTCTACGCCCTTGGTTTTGTGACCGGTGTGCTTGGCACCGCCCTCCAGGTGGGTTTCAGTGAGCCCATGCTCAGCGTGTTCATCCCCACGGCCCCCAACCCCACCACCGGTTGGTATGCGGTGGTGCCCGAGACCAAGGTCAAGGACCTCGACCTCTCGGTGGAGGATGCCTTCCGCACGATCATTTCCGCTGGCATCGTCAACCCTGACGAACGCGAAACACCCAACCGCAGCTTCTCCAGTCTCTTGGCCCAGCTGCGGGCTCCCCAGATGTCCTGATGCAGAGCCGCACCCTTTCCCGTGAACTGGCCCTGTTGCTGTTGGGTCAGATCAGTGACCGCGGCAGCAGTGCCAGTGGCAGCAGTGCCAAGGCTTTGCCCGATGGGGGCATGGATGTCCTCTTGCAGCAAGCCCTGACCACCCTCCATCAACACGTTCGCGAGGCCTTGGATCGGTCGGCGGAGGATCTGCAAACGGCCCAGCAGGAGCTGCTCGACAGTGAATTGCAGGAGCAGGGAGAGCAGCAATTGCCCCGGGTTCGTAGCCACTTGCAGGCCGGTTTGGTGTCGGCGGAGCAGGCGCTCAATCGGCTTTCGGCCAGCCTGGAATTGCCCAGGCTCCTGCTCCTGGCTGATCAAGACGAGGTGCGCCGTGGTGCCATGGATCGGGCCCGGGCCGTCCTGCGTCAGCGTGAAGCCATTGATGCCCGCTTGGATGGGGTGATGGAGGGTTGGCGCCTGGCACGGTTGCCCCGCATCGATCGGGACATCCTGCGCTTGGCGGCCGTGGATCTCAGTGATTTCAAAACCCCGGCGGCGGTGGCCTGCAACGAGGCTGTGGAACTGGCCAATCGCTACAGCGATGAGCAGGGTCGTCGCATGATCAACGGGGTGTTGCGTCGGTTTACGGCCGCTGCCGTGCCTGCGGAGAGCTGAGGGGCGATGGTTTACGACTGGTTCAACCGCACCAGCGGTGCTGCCGATAACGGTGCTTCTGATCAGGGTGCCCCCGAGCCCAATCCGTCCCAGGACGGCCCCCAAGGGGATCCCCCATCCCCCAGTGGGGAGCCCATGGATGGCGGTGTTGTTGATGGCGATGCAGCTGCCCTCGAGTGGGCCAAGCAGGCCTATGCCCGGCTGAAGGCCCAGCAGGACGCGGCGAAGCAGGAAACTGCCAAACAAGAAGAAGCGGCAAAAGAGGAAGCCGCGAAGCAGGAAACTGCCAAACAAGAAGAAGCGAAGGTTGAACCGGTTGCCGCCCCGGTTGCCCCCCAAGGGTTGTCCCTTTTGGAGCAGGCCGCGGCCCAGCGGGCGGAGCGCCAGCAGGCCATTGCCGCCCCCGAGCCTGTCCAGGCACCCCTAGCTGATCGTTCGCCAGCCCCCATGGCGACGGAGCCCGAGCTGGGCGCCTTTGATGACACCTTCACCTGGTCCGCGGAGGTGCTGGCCGCCCAGGGCAAACGGATCGATCAGGTTTCCCTTGAGGAGATTGATTGGCTCTCTCGCCTGCGCCAGGGCCTGGAGAAAACCCGCCAGGGGTTTGTCACCCAGCTGCTTGAAAACCTTGGTGACGACCCCCTCACCCCCGAGGTGCTCGATGACCTGGAAGGCACCCTGCTGCGGGCCGATGTGGGCGTTAAGGCCACCGACCAGGTGCTCGAAGCCCTGCGAAAACGCCTCAACGAGGAGGTGGTCGACCCCAGCGAGGGGATCCGTTTTCTGAAGGAACAGCTCCGCGGCATCCTGGATCAGCCGATCCAGGCCAGCGCCCATGAACTGCTGGCTCCCCAGCGGGATCGCCTCAACGTCTGGTTGATGGTGGGTGTGAATGGGGTGGGCAAAACCACCACCCTGGGCAAGCTGGCCAACCTGGCCGTGCGCAGTGGCTACAGCTGTTTGATTGCGGCGGCCGATACCTTCCGGGCGGCGGCCGTTCAGCAGGTGCAGGTTTGGGGTGATCGCAGCGATGTGCCGGTGATTGCCAATCCCAGCGCCAATGCGGATCCTGCTGCGGTGGTGTTTGACGCCATTGGTGCGGCCAAGGCCAAGGGCACCGAGCTGGTGTTAGTGGATACGGCCGGTCGTCTGCAAACCAAGCACAACCTCATGGAGGAGCTGGCCAAGGTGCGGCGCATCATCGACAGATTGGCCCCGGATGCGGTGGTGGAATCCCTGCTGGTTTTGGATGCCAGCCAGGGCCAAAACGGCCTGCGTCAGGCGATGGCCTTTGCCAAGGCCGCAGGCCTCACGGGCGTGGTCCTCACCAAATTGGATGGCAGTGCCCGCGGTGGTGTGGCCCTGGCGGTGGCGTCGGAAGCCGGATTGCCGATTCGTTTTGTGGGGGCTGGCGAAGGCATTCGCGATTTGCGGCCCTTCAACAGTTTTGAGTTTGTTGAGGCGTTGTTGGGCGGATAGCTCCCACCCCCTGGGTTGCCCTGGCTTGCCCGGGTCAGTTGGAAACCACGGCTAGCTTTCGTGTCCTTCCCACCAGAGCGGTGTTGTCAGCGTCGCCATCGGTGCGCCAAGGGCTCGACAGCCTGAGCCAGGAACAAAGGCGCCATCAGGACCTGCTGGCATCGCTGGCCTATGCCCTGCGCAGCTTCACGAACCTGGGCCGTTTTCTTGAGTTGGTGCCGCTGGTCACCAGTCGGCTCGTGGCGAGCCAGGGCGCCCTGTTGGTGGTCTTCCACGAGGACGGCCGGCTCTGGCGCGACCACTTGCAGGCCTTCCCCGCCGATCGGTGGGCAGATGGGCTGCGCCAATTGGCGGCCTTGCCCGATTGGGAGCTGGGGGCCTGGAGCGGCGATCCCGCCGGTGTCGCCCACCTGGATCAACTTGTCGGGCGCTTGTTTGGCGATGGCCAGGTGCTGGGTGATGGCCAGTTGCTTGGCACCTCGGTGGTGGCCCGATCCAGCCAGCGCGGCCGGCTCTATGTTCTTGCCCCCCGCGGTGAGCTCCCCTGGAGTGGGGGGCACCGCCTCCAGCTGCAGCTGGTGGCGGATTTAGCGGGGGTGGCCCTGGAAGGCGCCAGCCTGCGGCAGGCCATGCAGCGCCATGAGCGCGTCGATCGCCAACTCAGCATTGGCGCTGAGATTCAGGCCCAGTTGTTGCCGAATCGTTGTCCGCTGATTGGGGGGGTCACGGTGGCGGCCCGCTGCCGCACTGCTTTTGAGGTGGGAGGCGACTACTACGACTTCATTCCCACCCAGCCCCAGGGTTCGGGCCCTGGGCCCGCGGCGGCCCGGTGGGCCTTGGTGATCGGCGATGTGATGGGCAAGGGCGTGCCAGCCGGCCTGCTGATGGCCTTGCTGCGGGGCATGTTGCGGGCCGAGGTGTTGAGCGGCCACGCGCCCGATCGGATCCTGCACGACCTCAACCAATTGGCCCAGGAGGACCTGGCCCACTCCCACCGCTTTGTGACGCTGTTTTATTCCGATTTCGATCCCTGCACCCGACTGTTGCGCTACGCCAATGCCGGCCACCATCCGCCCTTGATCTGGCGCAGGGGCATGGGCACAGGTACAGGCCAGGTTGAGCGGTTGGATGTCCCTGGGGTGGTGATCGGCTTGCAACCTGGGGCGGATTACGACGCTGGCCAGACCCTGCTCGAGCCCGGTGATGTTCTCCTGTATTTCACCGATGGGGTGACGGAAGCCGTGGGCGTCAGGGGCGAGCGTTTCGAAGAGCACCGCCTGATTAACCAGTTTCAGACGGCCTGCCATGGGGATCTGGGCGCCCAGGAGATTCTCGATCTGTTGTTTGCCGGGCTCGATCGCTTTGTGGGGGCCGATCGCCAGCTCGATGACGATGCGTCGATGGTGGTGTTGAAGGTGGGCGACCAGCAGGTGTTGGCTTCCCTGCCAAGCTGAAGGGCTGATACCAGCTCCCGGCGCTCGATGGCCTCAGATCCGATCACGACTGTCAGCACCACTTGGAGTGATCGTTTTGATCAGGGGCTGCACCCCGCGATTGAGCGGTTCAATGCGTCGATCGGCTTCGATTTGGAGCTGCTGGAGCAGGATCTCGATGGTTCCGTGGCCCATGCCCGGATGTTGGGCCGGTGCGGCGTGATCTCCGAGGCTGAGGCGTCGGAGTTGATCAGGGGCTTGGAGCAGGTCCGCGCTGAAGCCGCAGCTGGCCAGTTCAATCCAGGTTTGGAAGCGGAGGACGTGCATTTTGCGGTGGAGCACCGGCTGATTGCCTTGCTGGGGCCCCTGGGCAAAAAGCTGCACACCGGCCGCAGTCGAAACGATCAGGTGGGCACGGATGTGCGCCTCTGGCTGCGCAGCCAAATCGATTGGATCGATGGGGCCTTGGTGCGTTTCGAACGGGCCCTTTTGGCCCAGGCCGAGGCCCATGCCAACACCTTGATTCCTGGCTACACCCACCTTCAGCGCGCCCAGCCGGTGTGTCTGGCCCACCATTTGCTTGCCTACATCGAGATGGCAGAGCGGGATCGCTCCCGCCTGGCGGATGTGCGGCAACGGGTCAATATTTCCCCCCTAGGCGCCGCCGCCTTGGCCGGTACGCCGGTTCCGATTGATCGCCGTCAAACCGCCGAGGAGCTTGGCTTTGACGATGTCTACGCCAACAGCCTGGATGCGGTCAGCGACCGGGACTTCGCGGTGGAATTCATGGCGGCAGCCAGCTTGGTGATGGTGCACCTCAGCCGGCTCAGTGAGGAGGTGATTTTGTGGGCGAGTGAGGAATTTGGCTTCATCAGCCTCACGGATCGCTGTGCCACGGGCAGCAGCCTGATGCCCCAGAAGAAAAACCCCGATGTGCCCGAATTGGTGCGCGGCAAGAGCGGCCGGGTGTTTGGCCATTTGATGGGTCTGCTCACCATGATCAAGGGCTTGCCGCTGGCCTACAACAAGGATTTCCAGGAAGACAAAGAAGCCCTGTTCGACGGGGTACGCACCTGCCGCGATTGCCTAGAGGCGATGGCCATCCTGTTTGAGGAGGGCCTGGAATTTCGGCCCCAGCGGCTTGAGGCTGCGGTTGCTTCTGATTTTTCCAATGCCACGGACGTGGCTGATTACTTAGTGGCCAAGGGCATTCCCTTCCGGGAGGCCTATCAATTGGTGGGCGGCTTGGTGAAGACCTGCCTCGCTGAGCAGGTGTTGCTCAAGGACCTTCCCTTGGAACGCTGGCAACAGCTGCATCCAGGCTTTGAGGCCGATATCTATGCCGCCATTGCTCCCCGCCAAGTAGTTGCTGCCCGCCGCAGTGAGGGGGGTACCGCCTTTGATCAGGTGGAAAGGCAGTTGCAGCGAATTCGCACCCGCTTGGCAACCGCAGGCCAGAAAGGTTGAACCGGGCGATTTAGGCTGGGTTAGTTAGAGGCCTAAGGGCCCACAGTTCAGCGGCCCCGAGGCCGGTTTTGGTCCGTGAGTATTTTTGTTGGCAACCTTCCGTTCCGCGCCGAGCAGGACGATGTATCGGAGTTGTTCTCACCGTTTGGTGAGGTGACAAGTTGCGCCTTGCCCCTGGAGCGCGATACCGGGCGGAAGCGCGGCTTTGCTTTTGTGGAAATGGCCGACGAGGAAGCCGAAACCAAGGCCATTGATGCCTTGCAGGGCGCCGAGCTGATGGGCCGTCCGCTGCGGATCAACAAGGCCGAGCCCCGCGCTACCGGTGGTGGTGGCGGCTATGGCGGTGGTGGCGCCCGTCGCAGTCCAGGGGGCTACGGCGGCGGCGGCGGTTACGGCGGTGGTGGAGGCGGCGGCGGGTACAACCGTGGCGGTGACAACGGTTATGCCGGTGCCAGCGACCGTGGTTCCGGTGCCCGCGGTTGGGAAGACCGCAGCTATGGAAGTGGTGCCCCTGCTGGCGACAGTTTTGATGCGGGGCGTACCCGGCGTCGCCGGAGCGCTGGCGCTGGTGGCGATGCGAGTGGTGGCGGCGCCTTCGGCGGTAGCAACTACTACGGGGGCGCTGAGGGCTAAGGGCCCAGCCGCCCCGGCTGTTTAGTACCCGTGCGCTTCCAGTTGGCGGGCAGCGGCTTCCAGTACCTCGGCGCCGGCATCCCGCTGGCCTGCGGCCTGGGTGAGCTGTTGGCGCCAGGCCCGTGCCCCAGCTACGCCCTCCACCACGTGGACCAGGTGTCGGGCAATCGGCCAGAGGCGATCGCCCCGGCGTCGCCAGTTGTCTGCGTAGGTCATCAACCCCCGCACCACCGTTGAGGCCTTCGCCTTGACGCGGGTGCTGTCGTTGAAGACGTCGTGATCCACCCTGGCCCAACGCAGGGGGTGGTGGTAGGCGGCCCGGCCCACCATGGCTCCGTCGACCACTTGCAACTGGCTGAGGCAGTCGCCCAGGGTTTCAAGCCCCCCATTGATTTCGATGGTGAGATCGGGTCGGTCGCGCTTCAGCTCGTGCACCAGGTCGTAGCGCAGGGGAGGGATGGTGCGGTTTTGTTTGGGATCCAGGCCCTCCAGCCAGGCTTTGCGGGCATGCACGCCAAAACGCTGGGCTCCAGCCGCGGCCAGGGTGTCCACAAAGTGCAAGAGCTCGGCATAGGAATCGCGCTCATCAATGCCAATGCGGTGCTTCACGGTGACCGGTAGGGCGCTGGCCGCGGCCATGGCCGCCACACAGCGGGCGACATGGTCGGGTTCCGCCATTAGGCAGGCACCAAACCGCCCTTTTTGCACCTTTTCACTGGGGCAACCCACGTTCAAGTTGATTTCGTCGTAGCCCCAGTCGGCGGCCAGTTGGGCCGCTTCTGCCAAGAGGGCCGGATCGTCCCCCCCCACCTGGAGAGCGAGGGGACGTTCGATCGGATCAAAGCCAATCAGCCGCTCCAGCCGGCCCCCTGGTTGGTTGGCCTCGGGCTGTTTGCGGGCATGGTGCAGGGCTTGAGCCACCACCATTTCGGTATAAAGAAGGCTGCGCCGGGTGATTTGCCGCATCAGCATCCGGAAGTGCCGATCGGTGTAGTCCATCATCGGAGCCACACTGAAGCGATAACTGGTCTGGCCGTGTTGCTCCATCCCCCCATGCTGCCTAGCCGTGTTCCCTAGTCGAGTCGCTGTGCTGGTGGCGGGTGGTGGGGCGGCCGGATTTATGGCGGCCATTGCAGCTGCAGAAGCCGGGGCCGCCGATGTGCACCTGTTGGAGGCCACGCTTCAGCCCCTCAACAAAGTGCTGATTAGCGGTGGTGGCCGCTGCAATGTCACCCATGCCTGCTGGGATCCGCGCGCCCTGGTGGGCCACTACCCCCGGGGGGGAAAGGCCCTGCGCGGGCCCTTTAGCCGCTTTGCCGCCGGGGATGCGGTGGCTTGGTTTGATGACCATGGCCTGGAGCTGGTGGAGGAGCCCGATGGGCGGATGTTTCCCCGTTCCAATCGCTCCGAATCGGTGGTGGCCACCCTGCGCCGGGCCGCCCAGGCGGCGGGGGTGCAGCTCCATACCGGCGTTCAATTGCAGAAGGCTGGGCCCCTGCCAGCAACGGACGACGGCCCGGGGGGCTTTGCGCTTGAGCTGCGGGTTGCCCGCTCGGCGGATGGCGGCCAGCCCGGTTCGAACCGTCAAACCGCCCTGGCCTCCCAATTGGTCTTGGCCACCGGCAGCCACCCCAGCGGCCGGCAGTTAGCCGCCTCCCTGGGCCACGACCTCGTGCCGCCGGTGCCGTCCCTGTTCACCCTGGCCTTGGCGAGCCATCCCCTGTTGGAGCTGGCGGGGGTGGTGATGGACCCCGTTGACCTGGAGTTGGACCTGGATCTGCCCCAAGGGGGCGGCTCCCCCACCCCCACCCGCTTTCGTCAGCGCGGGCCCCTGCTGATCACCCATTGGGGCCTGAGCGGCCCCGCCACCCTGCGGTTGAGCGCCTTTGCGGCCCGAGCGTTGAAGCAGACGGCCTATCGGGGCCGGCTCAAGGTGGATTGGACCGGGGGCCGATCCCAGGCCGAGCTGGAGGCTTGGTTTGCCCTAGCCCGCAGGGATCAGGCCAAGCGGCAACTGGCCAACTGGCGGCCTTGGCCGGAGCTGGGCCGCCGCCTTTGGCTCCATCTTTTAGCCCAGGCGGGTGTGGATCAGGAACGCCGCTGGGCTGATCTGGCTAAAAACCACCAGCAGGCCCTGATCCAGGCCCTGCGCGCCAGTGCCTATGCCATCACCGGCCGCGGTCCCTTTGGCGAGGAGTTTGTGACCGCCGGAGGCATTCCCCTCGGGGAAATCAACATGGCCAGCATGGAAAGCCGCCGCCAAGGCCAGCTGTATTTGGTGGGTGAGTTGTTGGATGTGGATGGCATCACCGGTGGCTTCAACTTTCAGCACTGTTGGAGTTCCGGCTGGTTGGCCGGCCAGGCGATCGCCGAGGCCTCTAGGGCTACTTGATATTTTCAAACACCGAGAACATCGGCAGGTACATGGCCAGCAGGATGGAACCCACGATGCCACCCACGATCACAATCATCGCCGGCTCGAGCATGGACGTGAGTGCCTTGACTGAGGCACCCACTTCGTCTTCATAGAAGTCGGCAACTTTAGAGAGCATGGTGTCCATGCCTCCGGTTTCCTCGCCAATGGCCAGCATGCTCAGGGCCATTTCCGGAAACACTTTTTTGCGAGTCAGAGCCACACTTAAGGGAATCCCTTCTTGCACATCTTTGCGGGAGTTGAGGATGGCATCGGCGATCACGGAATTGCCGGCGGTCTCGCTCACGATGTCAAGCGAGAGCAGGATTGGTACCCCGGCCCGGGTCAGAGAACTGAAGGTGCGGCAAAACTTGGCCGTGGCCGTTTTTTGCAGGAGATCGCCAAACAAAGGCAACTTCAACAAGTTGCCATCCACGCGGCGGCGGCCTAGTGGGGTCGCATAGAAGCGTCCAAAGAGCCAGGCCGCCACAATCAAGCCGCCAGCCAACAACAGCGAGAACGAAGAGCGCAGCAAGTTGCTCAAATCCACCATGAGTTGGGTGAAGAGCGGTAGTTCGGCCCCCAGGTCCTGAAAAATGCCAGCGAAGGTGGGGATGAGAAAGATCGTCATCCCCAGAAACACCGATATCGCGATCACCAGCACCGCCACCGGGTAGCCCATGGCCCCCTTGATCTGGTTTTGGAGTTTGGCGTTGTCCTCGAGCAATTTCGCCAGCCGTTTTAGCGATTCATCCATGACACCTCCGGCTTCGCCGGCTTCCACCATGGCGATCGTGAGCTTGTCGAAAACCTGGGGCCACCGGCGCATCGCGGCGCCCATGCTGCCCCCCTGGTTTACCTCGCTGGTGAGACTTTGGAGGGCCCGTTTGAACAGGGGGTTGGTTTGTTGGGCGGCCATCAGATCGAGGCTCCGAACGATCGGCACCCCCGCATCCACCAGGGCCGCCAGCTTGTTGGCGAAGAGGGCCTTGTCGCGGATTCCTGGTTTGGTTTCCAGCAGCTGTTGCCAGTTGAAGCTGCTTGATCGGGCCCGGTTTGGGTCGCTGGCTGTGGAGCTGGTGTTTGGGCTGGCTTCGAGCTTGGTGGCGAGGATGCCGCGCCGGCGCAGTTGCCGTTTTGCATCCAGCAGATCGGTTGCCACCACGCGCATCTGGCGGGCTTTGCCGCCGCTGGCTTGGTAGGTGGCAACGAAGCTGGCCATCGTTTAAGCCTGGCCCAGCAGGCGCAGCAGCTCGTCGGGTTTGCCGGTTTTGCTAACGGCTTCGGCTTGACTCACGCTTCCCGCTTCCACCAGGTTGGCCAGGGCCCGCTCCAGGGTCTGCATGCCAAAAGATCCACCGGTTTGGATCTGGGAATAGAGCTGGGCGGTTTTGCCCTCCCGGATCAGGTTGGCAGTGGCAGGGGTGTTGATCAGAATTTCCTGAGCCATCACCCGCCCGAATTGACCGGGGGCTGGGTTGGTGCGTTGACACAGGGTTTGGGAGAACACGGCGAGCAGGCTGTTGCTCAGTTGCACCCGGATTTGGGTCTGCTGGCTGCCTGGGAACACATCCACCATCCGATCCACGGTTTGGGCGGCAGAGCTGGTGTGCAGGGTGCCCAGCACCAGGTGCCCGGTTTCGGCTGCGCTGATGGCCAGCTGGATGGTTTCGAGGTCGCGCATTTCGCCCACCAGGATCACGTCCGGGTCTTCGCGTAGGGCTGCGCGCAAGGCATTGGCAAAGCTGCGGGTGTCTTCATTCACCTCCCGCTGATGGATCAGGCTGCGGGCGCTGGTGTAAACGAATTCGATCGGGTCCTCAATGGTGAGGATGTGTTCGGAGCGGGTTTGGTTGATGTGCTCCAGCAGCGCCGCCAGGGTGGTGGTTTTGCCCGAACCGGTGGGTCCGGTCACGAGCAGCAGGCCCCGGGGTTTGCGTCCCATTGCCTCAACCACCGGGGGCATGCCCAGGCTTGCGAGCTGGGGAATGCTGCTGCCCAGGGCCCGTAGGCAGGCGGCGTAGGTGCCCCGTTGGCGGTACACATTGACCCGAAAGCGGGAGACCCCCTTGAGCCCATAGGAGCAGTCCAATTCCCAGGTCTGCTCCAGCTGCTTGCGCTGGGCATTGTTCAGTAAGGAAAAGATCAGCCGGTTGCACTGCTCTTCATCGAGCAGCTGGTCCCGGATGGGCCGCAGCTGGCCGCTGAAGCGTCCGTAGGGTGACTGGCCGGCTGCGAGGTGAAGGTCGCTGCCGCCACCCTCCACCAGTTCTTGCATCAAGTCTTCGATCTGGAGCTCCATCGCGCTAGCTCCGCCTTCTGTTCTGTACCGACAAAACCTTAATTCCGAACCGTTAAACAGTACGGACATTCCAGCCATTCGTCCCGCAAGCCCGCTCCACAGCTGCGGCAGGTGAGGGCACTGAGGGAACGGGCCCGGCGCTCGGATTCCAGCCCCGCATCGGTGAGCAGCATCCGCTCCACTTCCTCCAGGGTGGTGTGTCCCTCTCGCACCAGTTCCAGGCCATAGCCCAAGAGGGTTTTCATGCCGCTTTCGAGGGCAAGGCGGCGCAGCACATCCGTGCTGGCCCGTTTGGCCACGGCCGCGGCGATGCTTTCGGTCATGTTGAGGATTTCGTAAACCCCCACCCGGCCTTTGTAGCCGTTGCCCTGGCAGTGGGAACAGGCCCCTGGGCTGTGGTCGGGCGGATGGGCCCGGTAAAAGGTGACCGCCGTTTCATGGCTTGCCAGTAGGCCAAAGCGCCCCAGTTCCTCGCCGCTGGGTTGGTAGGCGATGCGGCAATGGCCGCACACCCGCCGCAGCAAGCGCTGGGAGACGATCCCGATGAGGGAGGCACTCACCATGAAGGGTTCCACGCCCATCTCATCCAGGCGGGCAATGGCGCTGGCGGCGTCGTTGCAGTGCAGGGTGGTGAGCACCAAGTGGCCGGTGAGGGCGGCTTCGGTGGCGGTTTTGGCGGTTTCGATGTCGCGGGTTTCCCCTACCAGCAGCACGTCCGGGTCCTGGCGCATGAAGGCCCGCAGGGCGGTGCTGAAGTCGTAACCCTTGTCGCGGTTCACCTGGGTTTGGGTGATGCCCTGCAGGGTGTATTCGATCGGGTCTTCAACTGTGGAGATGTTGATGCCCGGTTCGTTGCGCTCCGAGAGCAGGGCATACAGGGTGGTGGATTTGCCAGAGCCGGTGGGCCCTGTCACCAGAATCATCCCGAAGGGCTTGGACCCCAGGGCCCGCAGGGCGGCGCGGGCGCTGTTGTCAGTGATCAAGGTGTCGAGCCCAAGCTGGGTGGCGCCGCTATCCAGCAGCCTCAGGCAAACCTTTTCGCCATGGCGTGTCGGCAGGGTGCTGACCCGGAAGTCCATGGTGCGACCGCGGTACTTGCGCCGAATCCGGCCGTCCTGGGGAAGGCGCCGCTCGGCGATGTCCAGGTCGGCCATGATTTTGAAGCGGGAGGTGATGGCAGGCACCATGGCTTTGGGGAGCCCATCGAGCTGCTTCTGGAGCACGCCATCGAGCCGAAAACGGATTTCCAGGCCTGTTTCCTGGGGCTCTACGTGGATATCGCTGGCGCCCGCCCGCAGGCCTTCGATCAGGATCCGGTCCACCAGGCTCACCACCGGTGAGGCATTGGCGGCGATGGAGGAGACCTCCAGATCGTCGGGATTTTGCGTTGTTTCTTCCTCGAGCCCGCCGCTGGGCAAGGCAAGGTCGTCGATCCAGGAGCGCGGTAACTCCGCGGTGGGCGTTGAAGCCTCGCCAGGGGGCGGCGAAGGCTCATCCAGGGGTTCCAGGGCTGCTAGCGCTTCGCTCAGATCGTCGGCCAGGGCCAGGCCAAAGCTGGCTTGATCTCCGCGAAGCTGCAGAGCTTGAAGAAGGTGCTGGCGTTGCTCGGCTCCCCAATGGGTGGGAACGGCCAAGCGCAGTACGCCATTCAGGTGGCTGAGGGGCATGGCCCCCCACTCCATCCAGTGCTGGGGAGACCGCGGCCCTTCAGCGTGGATCAGCTGGCGGTCGGCCTTGCCCAGGTCGTTCGGTGCGAGGACGGGTTGCTGCAGCAGCAATTCCACCTCGAACCTCTGCTGCTCACGGCTGATGGCGTCTGGAACCGGTCGCGATTGGGAAAGGGTCATGGGCAAAAGGTGCGGGCTTCCGCCGCTTGTGGGAGGTGCGCATGGCCCTCCAACATGTCTAGATCTGAATTGTGCCCCCGTCAGCCATGAGCGGTGACTTCTCCATGAGCGGTGACAGCAACGGCGAGACCAATCTCGAGCCGACCACCCAGAGCGTCTTCGATGCCGAGGCCTCGGGCGAGAGCCCGTCTGAAGGGGCTCCAGCCGACAACGCTGGCGACTCCGGTCTCCCCCCAGCAGACGAGCCTGGATCTGGAGATCGGGCCTCCCAGCTCGAGGGCCAGCTCGCCGCCCTGCGGGCAGAGCACGAAGCCCTCAACGGCCAGTACATGCGTCTGGCTGCCGACTTCGACAACTTTCGTAAGCGCCAGAGTCGCGATAGCGACGACCAGCGGCTGCAGATCACCTGCACCACCTTGGGAGAAATCCTGCCGGTGGTTGACAATTTCGATCGGGCCCGTCAGCAGCTCAATCCCCAGCACGAGGAGGCCCAGGCGCTGCACCGCAGCTACCAGGGCCTCTACAAGCAGCTGGTGGATGTGTTCAAGCAGCTGGGGGTTTCACCGATGCGGGTGGAGGGTGAGGCCTTTGATCCCAGCCTCCATGAGGCCGTGCTGCGCGAGCCCAGTGATGACCATCTCGATGGGGTGGTGATTGAGGAGCTGCAACGGGGTTACCACCTCAACGGCCGGGTTCTGCGCCATGCCCTGGTGAAGGTTTCGATGGGTCCTGGTCCCGCCGGCGGTGCAGCGCCTGATTCGCCATCCGACTCCCTTGGGGAGCAGGTCGGCTAATGGCCGATTACTACGACCTGCTTGGGGTCAGCCGTGATGCTGATCCCGAAACCCTGAAGCGCTCCTATCGGCGGCTGGCGCGCCAGTACCACCCTGATGTCAACAAGGATCCGGGCGCCGAAGACAAGTTCAAGGAGATCGGCCAGGCCTACGAGGTGCTCAGCGATCCCCAAACCAGGTCCCGCTACGACCAGTTCGGCGAGGCGGGTCTCGGCGGCGGAGGGGGCATGCCCGACATGGGCGACATGGGCGGCTTTGCTGACCTGTTTGAAACCTTTTTCAGCGGCTTTGGTGGGGCCCAGCAGGGCGGTGGCGGGCAGCGGCGGCGGGGGCCGCGCCAGGGAGATGACCTGCGGCTCGATTTAACGATCAGCTTCCAGGAGGCCGTTTTCGGCATCGAAAAGGAGGTGCAGATCCGCCATCTGGAAACCTGCACCACCTGCAAGGGATCGGGGGCCAAGGCCGGCAGTGGACCCACCACCTGCAGCACCTGCAGTGGGCAGGGTCAGGTGCGCCGGGCCACCCGCACCCCCTTTGGCAGCTTCACCCAGGTGGCGCCATGCCCTAGCTGTGAGGGCTCAGGTCAAGTGATTGCTGACCCCTGTAATGCCTGTGGTGGCCAGGGTTTACAGCAGGTGCGTAAAAAGCTTCGGATCAATATTCCCGCCGGTGTCGACACCGGCACCCGGCTACGGGTGGCCAACGAGGGCAATGCGGGCCAAAGGGGTGGTCCGTCGGGGGATCTGTATGTGTTCCTCAGTGTTCAATCCCACGGCCAACTCAGGCGAGAAGGGATCAATATCGCTTCAGAAATCAACCTGAACTATCTCCAGGCGATTCTCGGCGACACCATTGAGGTCGAAACGGTGGATGGGCTCGAGCAGCTCAAGATCCCCCCGGGAACCCAACCGGGCACGGTGCTGACCCTCACCGGCAAGGGGGTGCCAAAGCTTGGCAATCCTGTGGCCCGGGGCAACCATCTGTTCAGTGTGAAAGTGCAGTTGCCCACCAAGCTCAATGCAGAAGAAAAGGAGCTTCTGCAGCAGTTGGCTTCCCACCACACCACCAAAGGCCAGAAGCACCCCCACAAGAGCGGCCTGTTTGGCGGGCTGTTCGGTTAGGGGTGGCGGATCCCCAGGCGGATCTGGATTTGCGGGGCACCCCGTGCCCGCTCAACTTCATTCGCACCCGCCTGGCCCTCGAGAAGATTCCCCTCGGAGCGGAGTTGGTGGTGGATTTGGATCGGGGTGAACCGGAGCAGATGGTGGTGGAGGGGCTGCGGGGTGAGGGCCATCGCGTCAGCGTGGGTCCCCATCCCGGCTGTGTTGATGCGGTCCGGCTTGGGATTACGCGCCTGGGGACCCCAGGCGATGCAATCACGGGTCAAGCAATCACCGGCCATGGCGGTTGAGGCCCTACCGGGCTTGGTGGTCGCCATGGTGGCCAATTTTTGTTGGGTGGCCTTGGATCAAGCTGGCCCCGGCGGGGTGGAGCGTCTGTTGTGCACCCGGCGAACCCGCCTGGGCAAAAGTGGCCAGACCATTTGCGTGGGCGATCGGGTGCGGGTGGATGGGGTCGACTGGGCCCAGGCCCGGGGGGCCGTGGCGGTCCTGGAGCCGCGCCTGAGCCTGCTGAACCGCCCGGCCGTGGCCAACGTGAGCCTGGTGGTGGTGGTGGTGGCGTTGGCCGAGCCAACCCTCGATCCGCTGCAGCTCACCCGGTTTTTGATCACGGCTGAGAGCACCGGTCAACCGGTGCTGTTGGTGTTCTCCAAGGCGGATTGCCTGCCGGTAGAAGAGGTGGAAGCCTGGCGAACCCGCGCCGCCGCCTGGGGCTATCCAGCCCTGGTGATCTCTTCCCAGAGTGGGGTGGGCCTCGGCGCCCTGAGCGAGCGCTTGGCAGAACCGGGGATTGCGGTGCTGTGTGGCCCCTCCGGGGTCGGCAAAAGCAGCTTGCTCAATGGCCTGCGTCCGGAGTTGACCCTGCGGGTTGGGGCGGTCTCAGGCCGACTGCAGCGGGGGCGCCACACCACCCGGCACGTGGAGCTGTTTGCCATGGCGCCCGGGGCCCTGGTGGCCGATACCCCCGGCTTCAATCGACCCCAACTGCCCGCAGATCCCGCCGAGTTATCGGCCCTCTTCCCGGAGCTCCGAGAGTGTTTGACCCAGGGCAGCTGTCGCTTTAGCAATTGCCTGCACCAGGGCGACCCGGGCTGCGCTGCGGGCACGGCCTGGGATCGCTATGGGCTCTACAGCCAGTGCCTGGCTGATGTGATCGCAGAAGCCGAACGGCAGTCACGCTCCCCAGGTCGCCCGGAATTGCCGGGCCTGCGCCAACGGGGTGGCCGGCTTGAGCCGCGGCTTGATCCTTCCCTGCGCCAAGACTCCCGCAAGCGCCAGCGCCAGGAGGAGATGTCCGAGGACAGTTAGGCGAGCCAGCTAGGCGGGGCAGTTAGCCGCCGAACCCGGGCAGGTTGAGGTTGAGGCCGCCGGTGAGCTCTTCCATCCGGCCTTTCATGGTGCCGGTCGAGAGTTCATAGGCCGCCTTCAGGGCCTCGAGAACCGCCAGTTCACTGGCCTCCTGCCCTTCGGCCAGGAGCTCGGGCGCTAGACGCACCTTGAGCGGCTGTTGGTTGCCCGATAGCCAGACCGTGGCCCTGCCGTCGCTGCTGCTGGCCTCCAGCTCCATGGCATCAAGTTCTTCCTGCAGCTTTTGGGCGTTTTGCTGCAGCTCTTGGGCCTTTTTGAAGGCTTCGGTGAGCTGACCAAAGTTGGGGAGTCCGAAGCCAGCCATGCCGGGGGGTCTTGCTGGTTGCAGGCTAAGGGTCGGCGCGCAATCAGGGGTGGGTTAGCTCCGGGGATGGTCCCCGCCCAGGCGCTTCACTTCTGGATGGAGGGTGATGCCATGGGCGGCTTCGACGCGCTGCTGCACCTCTGCGATCAGGGCGGCGATGTCGGCGGCGCTGGCCCCGCCTGTGTTGACAATGAAATTGGCATGGATGGGGGAAACCTGGGCGCCGCCGATTTGCAGGCCTTTGAGCCCGAGGGCTTCGATCAGCTGGCCGGCTTTTTGGGGTTCGGGATTGCGAAACACACTGCCACAGCTGGGTTGTTGATAGGGCTGGGTGCTGGTGCGACTGTGCAGGTTGGCGCTGGTGCGCGCTGTGACAGCGGCGGGATCATGGCCGTGATCCAGGCGAAACCGAGCCGACAGCACGATCAGGGGCTCCTGCTGCAGTCGGCTTTGCCGGTAGCCAAAGGCCAGGTCGCTGGCGCTCCACGTCAGGGTTTGATCGGGTTGTTTGGGGTCGAGCAGTTGCACCGAATGCAGCCATTCGGCGATGCAGCCCCCCTGGGCCCCGGCATTCATCACCACAGCGCCCCCCACGGTGCCTGGGATGCCTACGGCCCATTCCAGCCCGACCAGCCCTGCGCGGGCCGCTTTTCTGGCCAACGTGGGGATCGGCTCGCCCGCCTCGGCTTCAATCCAGCCGCCGCTGGCATCCAGGCAGCTGCCCTGGAGGCGCCGGTTGCAGAGGGTGAGGCCGTCGAGGCCCCCATCGGCAATGAGGAGATTGGAGCCCGCCCCAATGCAGTGAAGGGGGAGGCCCTGGTGCCCACTCCAGCCCACCAGGGCCCTGATGTCGTCTTGATGGGCCGGCTCGGCGAACCACTCCGCGATCCCGCCCACCTTCCAGGTGGTGAACGCATCCAGGCCAACGCCCTGGCGCAGGCTGGGGTGGTGGCTAGGGGAGGCCTCCACGGCCCTTAGGCCGCCAGGGGTAAGCAGGCATCCCCGAAGACGGGAAGCCGATTGAGCCGCTCCCAGAGGCTGTTCACATCGCCAGCCCCCATGGCCAGCACCAAATCCCCCTCAATCGAAGCGTCTGCCACCTGCCTGGCCAGTTCATCGAGGCTGGTGGCTACCTCCACCCGACTCAGGGGTGCCAGGTCTTGCACGGCCTTTGCCAGAGCCGCACTACTCACCCCCGGGATGGGTGCTTCCCCTGCGGCATAGAGGGGTGCGATCAGCACCAGGTCGGCCTGGCTGAGGGCCTGGGCAAAGCCATCGAGGAATTGGGCCGTGCGGGTGTAGCGATGGGGTTGGAAGACCGCCACCAGCCGCTTGGGATTGACCGGCAGGGGGCTGCGGCCACTGGTGAGCATCAGCTGGGCCATGGCCAGGGTGGCGGCCACCTCGCTGGGGTGGTGGGCGTAGTCGTCGACCACCAGACGGCCCTGCCAATCGCCCCGGAAATCGAACCGCCGCCCAGGGGGTTTGAGGGCTGCCACGGCCTGGCGCAATTCGGCAAAGGACACGCCTTCGATGCGACAGGCCGCCATGGCGGCTGTGGCATTGCTGAGGTTGTGGCGGCCGGGGAGGGGCAGCTCAAACGAACCCACCTTCTGGCCCTGCTCGTAGAAATCCGCCCAGGTGCCATCACCCCGTTCTTGGGTGGCAATCGCCGCAAAGGCCACGCCCTTGGGGCTCTGGTTGGACCACCAGTACTTGGCTTTGAAATGGTGCTTGAGAACCGGGCAATCCCAGTTGGCCAAGAGGGATTTGGATCGACCGCTGAAACGCTGCAGGGTGCTGATCAGGGCCTCGAGGTTGGGGTAGTGGTCGGTGTGGTCGAGCTCCACGTTGGTGAGCACCCCGAGCTGGGCCTGAAATTTCACCAGGGAGCCATCGGATTCATCGGCTTCTGCCACCAGCAGCCGACCTTCGCCCTGGCGACCGTTGCTGCCAAAGGCAGGCACGATGCCGCCGATCACGGCGGTGGGGTCGTGGTTGGTGGCTTCCAGCAGGGTGGCAATCAGGGTGCTGGTGGTGGTTTTGCCATGGCTGCCAGCCACGGCAATCGAGGGCTGGGCATTGATCAGGGCCGCCAACACGTCGGAGCGGTGGCAAATGCTGAGGCCCACCCGTTGGGCTTCCAGCAATTCCGGGTTCGAGGGGGGTACCGCCGAGCTGATGACCACCAGGGGTGCCCGATCGGTGCCGCTGCGAATGGCGGCCACCGTGGAGGAGCTTTGCTGGCGGAAGACCCGCACGCCCTGGCGACGGAGTTGGTCCAGCACGGTGTTGTCGCGGGTGTCGGATCCGCTCACCACAAAGCCCCGCTGGGCAAGAATTCCTGCGATGGCAGACATGCCGATGCCTCCAACCCCGATGAAGTGGATGGGTTGATGGCGATCAAGCAACGGGGCCAAGGGCAACTCCAAGCCAGGGATTGGGCCGCGCTCAAATTAGGCCGGCAACGCCCAGGGCACCTTTACGAGATGCTGCGCGTTCCGGCATGGTCCGGCTTGAAGCCCCGTGCCGCAAGAGGGTTCGCCAAATCAGTTTCTGTATGATCTGCAGCCAAATCCCCCCTTGCTAGCGGCTTTCGCCGCGCTTTGCCATGACCATGCGCGTTGCGATTAATGGATTCGGCCGAATTGGTCGCAACTTCATGCGTTGCTGGTTGAGCCGAGGTGCCAATACGGGTATCGAGGTGGTGGGTCTCAATGACACCTCCGATCCCCGCACCAATTCCCACCTGCTCCAGTACGACTCGATGCTCGGCCGCATTCGCGACGCCGAAGTCAGCTACACGGACAACACGATCGTTGTGAATGGCAGGGAGATCAAGTGCTTCTCCGACCGCAACCCCCTCAACCTGCCCTGGAAGGAATGGGGCGTTGATTTGGTGATCGAGTCCACCGGTGTCTTCAACGATGACGTGGGCGCCAGCAAGCACCTCGAAGCAGGGGCGAAGAAGGTGATCCTCACGGCCCCTGGTAAGGGCCCCGGTGTGGGCACCTTCGTGGTTGGCGTCAACGCCGACCAATACCGCAACGAAGATTTCAACATCCTCAGCAACGCCAGCTGCACCACCAACTGCATGGCGCCGATCATCAAGGTGTTGGACCAAACCTTTGGCATCGTCAAAGGCACGATGACCACCACCCACAGCTACACGGGTGACCAGCGGATTCTCGACGCCAGCCACCGCGACCTGCGTCGGGCCCGGGCGGCCGCCGTCAACATCGTTCCCACCTCCACCGGCGCGGCCCAGGCCGTTGCCCTGGTTTACCCCCCGATGAAGGGCAAGTTGAACGGCATCGCCATGCGCGTTCCGACCCCCAACGTGTCGGTGGTGGACATGGTGCTGGAAGTGAGCCGCGGCACCACCCGCGAGGAAGTGAATGCCATCCTCAAGGAGGCCTCTGAGGGGGCCATGAAGGGCATCATCAAGTACTGCGATCTGCCCCTGGTGTCCAGCGATCACGCCGGCACGAACGAGTCCACCATTGTCGATGCCGATCTCACCCTGGTGATGGGCGACAACATGGTCAAGGTGATCGCCTGGTACGACAACGAGTGGGGCTACAGCCAGCGCGTTGTTGACCTGGCTGAAATTGTGGCCAAGAACTACAAGTAGGTGCTGCAGGGCTTTGGCCCTTTCGCCTTAAAACCGCCCCCAAACAAGGGCGGTTTTTTTGTGCCTGATCAGCCGTGGGGCTGGAGGTTGCTCGCCCCTTCGATCACCTTGGCCTTCACGATGCCGTCATCGGCCGTGAGCTCTTCGAGCACATCGAAGCCATCCACCACGTAGCCGAAGGCCGCATAGCGGCCATCAATCAGGTTTAGGCCCGCCGGGGTGAGCTCGGGCTCAAACAGGAACAGGAAGAACTGGGAGGAGCCGTCATCGAGCACCTCATCGGAGTGGGCCCAGCCCAGGGTGCCCTTGGTGGAGAAGGGCAATTCGGGAGCTGCCTTGAACATCCCGAGATCCTCAAAGGTCTGGTTGTAAAAGGGCGCCCCTTGGCCGGGCACCTTGATCTCAAGGGGCACCTGGCGTTGTGTTTTGGTCTTGGGGTCGATGAAGCCCTCTTCAGGCCCCTCCGGGTCGCCGGTTTGGAGCACGTAGAAGTCTTCGGCCCGAATGAAGGGCAGGCCGTTGTAGAAGCCGCGCTCGACCAGATCCACAAAGGCACCCGCCGTCAGGGGGGCGTTGTAGCCATCCACCACTGCGGTGAGATCACCCTTGGTGGTGGTGAGTTGCACCGTGGCCCGGCCAAGCAGCCTGGGTAGGGCGGCGTACTCGCTGGGGATCTCAAACGGGAAGGGACCCACCAGCAGGTCTTCCGCCCTGCCGATGTCGTTGAGGGCTTCGCGGCGGGAGGCGAGGAACCCCTCGCGATCTTGGGCTTCTGCGGCCGTGATCAGGATTTGTAGCTGCCCGGCCAGATCGTCGAATAGGGCCGCGGCGGTGTCGCGGCTGTCGGGGCTGAAGCCCTCAAGAATCGACGCTTGGCGGCTCGTCAGCAGGGATTGGCTGCGCCGGACCCCGTTGACCAAGGCGGGCCACCGTTTGGCCCGCAGGTCGTCGCTGGTGCCTTCCAGCCGATGCTGGAGTTCCTGCAGGTCGGGGGCCTCGATGGGCAGGGCATTGCGCAGCAGGGCCGAGGGGTCGGTCACCGCATTGCCCTGGGGAAGGAAGGCCCAGGCCGGGGGCCCAGCCAGCAGAAAGGTGAGTACGAGGGCTACGGCACCAGCCCACCAGCTTTGGCCTTTTGCCATGCCCTTTTGAGTCACTGGGCGGACTTTGGCACAACCAAACGGCCCTTGGGCTGGTGCTGTTGGGGGGGCTTCAGGTAGCCAGCCGTACAATCCGCCAGATCCGAACCGCCGGAATGATCTCCAGCAACGACTTTCGAACCGGTACCTCGATTGAGCTGGATGGCAATGTCTGGCGGGTTGTGGAATTTCTGCACGTGAAGCCCGGCAAGGGCTCCGCTTTTGTGCGCACCAAGCTGAAGGCAGTCCAGAGCGGCAACGTCGTGGAAAAGACGTTTCGTGCCGGGGAGATGCTCCCCCAGGCCGTGCTTGAGAAAAGCACCCTGCAGCACACCTACATGGAAGCCGACGACTACGTGTTCATGGATATGGGCACCTACGAGGAAACCCGCCTCACGGCCAAGCAGATCGGGGATAGCCGCAAGTACCTCAAGGAGGGCATGGAGGTGAGCGTGGTGGCCTGGAATGGCAAACCCCTCGAAGTGGAACTCCCCAACTCGGTGGTTCTGGAAATCACCCAAACCGACCCCGGAGTGAAGGGTGACACCGCGACCGGCGGTACCAAGCCAGCCATCGTCGAGACTGGTGCCCAGGTGATGGTTCCCCTGTTCCTCTCCATTGGCGAGAAGATCAAGATCGATACCCGCACCGATAGTTACTTGGGTCGGGAGAACTGATTGGTTATGCAGCTCAACCACGACCAGCTCCACAAGCTTCTCGACCTGATCGGCGAGAGCGACATCCAAGAGCTCAAGCTCGAGGGTGATGACTTCCGCCTGGAGGTGCGTCGCAACCTGCCCGGTGCGGCCCCGGTGGCCGTGCTGCAAGCCCCGGCAGCTGGGGTTGGGGCCACGCCGCCCGCCATGGCCCTGCCATCGATCCCCGCAGCCCCATCGGCGCCGCCCCCGGCAGCCGCTGCGAGGCGCAGCGATCTGGTGGACATCACGGCACCGATGGTGGCCACCTTCTACCGCTCCTCAGCCCCTGGCGAAGCCCCCTTTGTGGACGTGGGAGGTCGCATCAACGTGGGCCAACCCATCTGCATCCTGGAAGCCATGAAGCTCATGAACGAGCTCGAGGCCGAGGTGGGTGGCGAGGTGGTCGAAATCCTGGTGGAAAACGGCACCCCCGTGGAGTTTGGCCAGGTACTGATGCGGGTGAAGGCCGGCTAAGGCCCCTCTCCGGTCTGGCCTTAGCCCAGCTCTAGCGCCGCCGCCATGGCGGCGGCCATGCTGTCGGGCCGGGCGATCCCTTGCCCGGCAATGCCAAAGCCCGTGCCATGGTCCGGTGAGGTGCGCAGAAAGGGCAGTCCCAAGGTGGTGTTCACGGCCGCATCAAACGCCAGCAGCTTCACGGGGATGAGTCCCTGGTCGTGATACAGGGCCAGATAGCCGTCGGGTCCGGAGGCCTTGCCCTGCCAGGCCTGGGCGGCGCTGAGCCAGCAGGTATCGGGAGGCAGCGGACCTTCTAGCCGCACGTCGGGATGGAGCTCCTGCCAATCCCTGAGGGCCGCTTCGAGCCACAGTCTTTCCTCGATCCCCAATTGGCCGTTCTCCCCGGCATGGGGATTTAGGCCCGCCACCACCAGATGGGGTGCGGCAGAAAAGCGCCGGCAAAAGTCCACCAGGGCATCGAGTTTGCGGGCAACCAGCGCCTGGTTGAGGGCCTGGGGCACGGCGGACAGCGGGATATGGCTGGTGGCGAGCAGGGTGTTCAGGCGCCAGCTGCCGTGGGGGGTCTTGGCGGTGAACAGCATCGAGGCGTTGGGGCTGCCCGTGAGCTCCGCCAGGCGTTCGGTTTGGCCGGGGTAGCGGTGGTTGGCGGCGTGCCAGTTGGATTTGGCAATGGGCGCTGTCACCAGGCTGTGGCAGCGCCCCGCCTGCACCAGTTCCACGGCGGCAGTGAGCCATTGGAAGCTGGCATCGCCACCGGCGGCGTTGCTTTGGCCAGGCCGCACCGCTTCGCTGAGGGGCTGATCGACCATCTCCAGCCCAGCTGGGTCGCTGAGTGCCGTGGCGCTGCGTCCCTTGAGGCCCTGGTAACTGGCTTCCAGCCAGCGCCGGCAACCCACGAGTAGGGGGGGTGAATCGCCCCATTGGCCTTGGGCGATGGCCTTCAAGGTGACTTCAGCCCCGATGCCGGCAGGATCGCCGAGGGCAATGGCCAACCGCTTGGGGTTGGGGTTGGATGGGGCCTGGCCCAGGTTCGGGGTACCCATGCTGCGCTGGTTGTTGATCGGAATCCTGTTGTTTGGCCTGGGCACGGGTTTGCGCCAGGGATGGATTGAGCTGCGTTGGGGCCGCATGCTCCAAGCCCTGGGCGTGCCCTACGTAGCCGATCCTGCCGGCCCACCAGATTGTGGGCCCGAGCGCTCGTCCGCCAGGCAGGCCCGGTAGCCCTCCCGGTAGCTCGGATACCGCAGCTGATAACCCAGCCCTTCACACAACAAGCCGTTGCTGGCCCTGCGGTTGTCGCCCCAGAAACTCAGGGCCATCGGGCTCATGCTGCCTGCAATGGCGTCAAAGCGTTCCGCTGGCGGCAGTTTGCAGCCCAAGAGATGGGCCGCAAACCCCAGGGTTTCACTCGAGGGGCAGGGGCAGTTGTCCACCACATTCACCACGGGCGGCCTGCCGTCAGCCGGTTGCTCCAGGCAATGGAGCAGGGCGCCAACAATGTCGTCCACATGGACCCGCGAGAACACTTGGCCCTGCTTGTGGATGAGCCGGCTCTCCCCAGCCCCCAAGGCCTTGAACGGCGAGCGGTGGGGGCCGTAAATCGCGGGCAGCCTAAAAATCTGCACCGGTAAGCCGCTGGCCTGCCAGGCCTGTTCGGCGATGCGGCGGGCTTGGCTGCGACCCAGGGTGGTCTGGCATGGGGCGGTTTCGTCCACCCAAGCTCCGCCGCAATCGCCATAGACCCCGGTGGTGGAGAGATAGCCCAGCCATTGCAAGGGCAGCTGGTGCAAGATCGGGCCCAGGTGCTCCAGGGCGGGATCGCGGCCGCTGCGCTCCGGGGGCAGGGTCACCAGCACATGGGTGGTGCCGGCCAGGTCTGCAGCGCTTAGGGCCGCGGGGCTTGGGGTAACAGCGCTTGGGTCTGCAGAGCTGTCTGGGTTGAAGACCAACCAATGGAACCCTGGTTGGCCTGGGCCAGGGGCCGCCTTGGCCTGGCGGCTGGTGAGCAGCACGGGCATGCCGAAGCGGGCCTGGGCGGCCTGGGCAAAGCGTTGGCCTGTGTAGCCGCCTCCAATTACCAGCAATTGGCCGGGGGGGTTGACAGCAGAACGCGTCATGAGTACATCTGTATTACTGCACAAGTACAGCCATGGCCGCTTCGTTTTGTTCCATGCCCGCTGGCGTGGCGGGGCACCGTTCTAGGTCTGCCAGGTCCCAATCGCTGCTGGGTCAGCGGACCCTGCGTTCCGCGTCCTGGCAGCGCCCTTGGCGGCGTGAAGCGACGGTGCCGGCGCTGTTTGCGGCGGTGTTGTTGCTGGTGGCTGTGGTCGCTGCGCCGGAGAGGCCTGGGGATCAGGCGGCCATTTGCCAGCGCCACAACGGTGTGGACGCCTGCAGGGTCTGGTGATCCTGGTTGTCTTTTGCCCCTGGGGGGCTGGGATTGGCCCACTGCAGGAGCCTCAGGGCAAGGCGCAGGTCCCCATCGGTCCATGCCCGGATCGCCATGGCCCGACGGGGGTCGTAGAAGCTCTGACGCCGATACCAGGTAAAGGCTTCGGTGTCGCCCTTCTGGCCATTGCAAGCCAGGCAAGCGGGTACGCAGTTTTCGGTCACACTCAAGCCCCCAAGGCTTTGGGGATGGACGTGATCGATGGATTCGGATCGATTGCCGCAGTAAATGCAGCATTGGTTCGTGAAGCGATGCAATGACTGGCGCCATCGCCTGACACGCAGCTTGGGGCAGAGGTCCTCGAGGAAAACCGCATCCCTGGCCTGCATCTGCATGACTCGGTTGGCGGAAGTTTGCCGTGGGTGCCAGGGGTGTCAATGTGTCGAAGATTGCACTTCCGCAGATGCGCTGCCTGCTGCGGTTGGGAGCTACGGGTCAAATCGAAGTCGTCAGCCCGTTTGATCCCGTTACCCAGGCCCAATTGCGCGCCATTCGGCCCCGGGGCCTTTGGCTAACACGCCGGTGCTGTTGGCAATTCCCGTTGGAATCGGCGCCCGCCCTGGAGCAGGCCCTCGCCGGCCGCTTT
Source organism: Synechococcaceae cyanobacterium (assembly GCA_947460085.1). Lineage (GTDB taxonomy): Bacteria > Cyanobacteriota > Cyanobacteriia > PCC-6307 > Cyanobiaceae > Cyanobium_A. The sequence goes on along the minus strand of CANHGA010000001.1, from coordinate 16,392 downwards.
CCGGTGGAGCCCGAGCTGGCTGAATGGCTCGCCTGGATGCAGCAGCCCCTGCCCCCGCTGCCGCTCCATCGCCGGTTGGTGGCCGCGGCGGATCTGCAGGGTCCCCTGCCCGATGGCCGATCCCTGTTTGCCCACCAGCGCACCGGGGTGCGCTGGCTGTTGGCCCGCCGGGGGGCCGTGCTGGCGGACGCCATGGGCCTCGGCAAAACCCTCACGGCCTTGGTGGCCGCCCGCGCCATGGTTCGGCTTGCCGATTGCCGGATTGTGGTGGTGGCCCCCGTGGGCCTGCATCTGCATTGGCGTCGCGAGGCGGCTGCCTTGGGCCTGGCCATCGAGCTCCACAGTTGGGCCAAGTTGCCCCGGGCCTTGCCGCCTGCGGGCACGGTGCTGATTGCCGATGAGGCCCATTACGCCCAGAACGGTTCCACCGGCCGTAGCCAGGCCCTGGTGCGGTTGGCGCGGCATCCACGCCTGCGGGCCATTTGGTTGCTCACGGGCACGCCGATGAAAAATGGCCGCCCAGCCCAGCTGTTTCCCTTGCTGGCGGCGATCGGCCATCCCTTGGCCGCCGATCAGCGGGCCTTCGAAGACTTGTTTTGTCAGGGCCATTGGCGGGAGCAGGGCGGCCGCAAGGTGTGGCAGGCCAATGGCGCCACGCGGCTGGACGACCTGCATCGGCTCACCCGTCCCCTGTTGTTGCACCGCAGCAAAACCGATTGCCTCGACCTACCGCCCAAGCAGAGGCGCCTGCTGGCGGTGGAGCTCGCGGAGGCCGAGGGGGATGGCTTCCAGCACCGCCTTCAAATCAAGGTCGACGATTACCGCCGCCGGGCCGCCCTGGGGGAGGTTCGCCGCGAGGCGGAGGTGTTGGCGGTCCTGACGGCCCTGCGCCAGATCGGCTCCGATTACAAACTGCCCGCCGCCCAAGAGCTGGTGAGCCTGTTGTTGGGGCAGGGGGAATCGGTGGTGGTGTTCACGGCCTTCGTGGCCACTGCCCAGCACCTAGCGGACCAGTTTGACCAGGCTTGCCTGCTCACGGGTGCTTTGGCCCCCGCCCAAAGGCAGCAGCAGGTGGATCGCTTCCAGCGGGGCGACAGTCCGCTGCTGATCGCCACCTATGGCACCGGGGGTTTGGGTTTCACCTTGCATCGCGCCCGCCATGTGGTGTTGATGGAACGGCCCTGGACCCCCGGTGACACGGAGCAGGCGGAGGACCGCTGCCACCGGATTGGCATGGGTGCCGCTCTCACCAGCCATTGGTTGCAGCTTGGGGTGGCCGACCAATTGGTGGACGGGTTGATCGAGAGCAAGGCTGGGCGGATTGCCCTGCTGTTGCATGGCCAGGAGCGGTCGCTCAGGCGGCGCAGCTTGCCAGCGATGGTCCGGGAGCTGATGGGGGAGTGGTGAGTTAAGGCTTGGCTGTTGGCTCAGGGGCCGGCTTGGTGGCGGGCTTGGCGGCGTCCTGGCAAAGGGCGAGGCGCAGGTTGAGATCGGTCCGTAGCTGGGCATCCAAGCTGCCTGGCTTGGCCTGCCTGGCGAGGGCGGCGGCACGACGAATATCAGCGCAGGCTGCCCGTTCCTGGTCAGGGCCAGTGAGGCTGCGCAGCAGGTAGCGGTCGTTCAGCGGCGCTGGGTTGGTGGGGAAGGCGGCCACGACCTGGTCGCAGCGCTTCAGTTGCTCACCCAATTGGTCGAGCTTGATGTCGCGCAGGCAGTCATCGCTGCGCATGGGGGCTACAGCCAGGGGTTCTTCACGACAGCCGGCGACCAGGACCCCCATGGCCCCCAGGGCCAGGGCAGTGAAGAGCCAAGACCGTTTTGAGCTCCTAGCGGCCACTGCGGCTGCTCGCTGGCGCTCCGGTGGTTGCTGGTGCTTCGGTTTTGGGATCTGGCTTGGGCTCAGGTTTGGCAAAGAGGTCTCCGAGATAGCGCCCACAATCGGGGAATTTGCCTGGGTCCTGAACAACAGCCTCAGCGATCATCACTGATGCGTGCTCGTGGGAGGTTTTGAACCACTTATCGCTTTGCCGCTTAATCAGGGCATAGGCCGCATCCCAACTCACCTGATTGGTGTTGCCGTTGGCCCGCATGAAGCAATACATCTGGGCGCCCTTGGCCCCAGGGCTGACCATCACGGTGCCCTCACTGGTTTGGGCGCGGCTGGGGCCCCCGACCAGTTGGATGCCTGCCAATCCCAAGGTGGCAGCAACGGCTAGGGGCAGGGCCAGGCGGTTGAAGCGGGCAAGGTTGGGCAGGGCCATGGCCTGGGACGGGCGAATGCAAGACGCCCCAAGGTATCGATGATCTCAGGAGCTAGCTAGGCGGTGGGCTTTGGCCCATGGGCAGCAGCACTTTCACCACCAGGGGCATCACCACCAACACGGTGATCAGCCGCACGGCGTGGAGGGCTGCCACCGCCGCCCCCACCCCAAATTCAGCCCCCACCAGGCTCATGCCGCTGATGCCCCCCGGCGCTGCGCCCAGGACCGCAATCACCGGGTTGATGCCCAGCAGCCGGCTGGACCAAAGTCCCACCACCAAACCGGTGAGCACCAGGGCCAAGGTGATCAGGAGGGCCGGGCGCCACAACTGCTTGAGCTCCGCCCATGCCCCTGCTGTCAGGCCAGTACCAATCACCGTGCCAATCCCGATTTCGAGAACCGTCCGGGTGCCATGGGGCCATTGCGCCAGCTCCAGGCGGCCGCCCATGCTCACCAGGGCGGCCCCGAGCAAAGCTCCCGCCAGCGGGGCTGCAGGGATACCGGTTTTGAGGGCCAGAAGGCCCGCCCCTGTGCCGGCCAGGCCATAGAGCAGCAAATGCCAGAGCTGGGTCATCGATGCACTCCCAAGCCATCAGTTTGCCCTTGGCCAAGGCAGGGATGTGTGCTGTGATCGGCTCTACTGCCAGTGTCGCCATGGCTTCTGACTCGGTTTCCTTCCGCATTAGCCGCAATGCAGAAGATCTGGCCGAAACGATCCATGCCCTTTCCCACCGGCTGGTGCGATTGGAGCAGCGTTTGGCGGCCCTTGAGTTGCAGCTGGATCGCTCTGCTGAACGGGATCCCCAGGAGATCTCCAGCCTCGACAACGTGGAGCGTCTGTTGACCGATTGCCGCCATCTCTTGGAGATGGATCCAGGGTCCAGCTCGCCGATGGCTTAGGGGTTGGCATGCCCGCTACTCCCCTTGGCACCAATGCCAGAATGGGAAGAAAGCCAGCCATGGCCTTTCCTTCTTCCCATCCTGCCCACGGGGCAGAGCCCCCAGCCCATCCGGCACAGCCCCCAGCCAATGGGGGAGAGCACACCCTGGAGAAGCTCGAATTTGCCCTTGCCGTTGCCCTGACCAGGGGTGATGGGCCCCGTTCCCAAAGTCTGCGCGAACAAATTGCCGCCTTGGGGGGCAATCAGGAAGAGCCCGGTACCTAATTTTCAGGTAGCTATTGGTTTGAATTTGGCTACACAAGCATCACCATTTTAATGGATGAAGCCCTAAGCTTTAATTAGATTGATAGTGCGTATACAGTTTGGCTGCAAGCGATGCTGCTTGGTCAAGCCTGTTGAAGGATGCACGTTCTCCATTCCCAACCCTCCGGATGTCGGCCACACTGTTGAATCAAAAGCCCCTTGCAGCCAATGCTCTTGGTGGTGAGCGAGACCAGCTCCAGCAGTCGATCCAGCGCCATGAGGCCGTTGCCCAGCAGGCAGCAGAAGCCGGTGATCTTGGCGAGGCGGGTCGGGCCATCCTGGCTGCCCTCGACTGTGAAAGGCGCATGGCGGCCAAGGGCCCCCAGGTGCTGCAGTTGATCAAACCCCGCCACTAGGGCCCAGATCTAAAGAAGGTTCCAGGTCAGATCGCCCTGCCCTGGACAATAAAAACCGAATTTTCAAAAACGGTTTGAATGAATGGATTCGCTCAAGCGGGTGACCGGACTCGAACCGGCGACGTTCAGCTTGGGAAGCTGACATTCTACCACTGAATTACACCCGCATTGTTTAACCCTAGCAAGTCCACCGCTTGGGGGTGGACTTGCAATTGAAGGGTTGATCGACTGTTGCGATTAGCCCCTTGGGCCTACTTGGCAAGCTCAGCGGCAGCTGCGGCAACGCCACTGCCGGTGGGAGTTGTGGCCAGGCCCAACCCCTGCACCGTGGCTTCGATGGCGGCCACAGCGGTGAGCACGTCGCGGTCGCAGACAAAGCCCAGGTGGCCGATACGGAACACCTTGCCCTTGAGGTGGTCTTGGCCCCCTGCCAGCAGGATGTCGAAGCGCTCTTTCACCTTTTTGCGCAGGCTCTCGGCGTCGATGCCTTCCGGTGCCACGGCGGTGATGGCTGGGCTGCCGTGGCCTTCGGCGGCGTAGAGGGGCAGGCCCATGGCTTTCATGCCGGCTTGGGCAGCCCGACGGTGGCGGTCATGGCGCGCCGTGATCGCCTCCAGCCCTTCCTCTTGCATCATCTCGAGGGCGGCCTCCAGGGCGAAGTAGAGGTTGATGGGGGGCGTGAAGGGATTGCTGTTGTCGGCGGCAGCCTTGCGGTACTTGCCCAGGTCCAGATAAAACTTCGGCAGATCGGAGTGGGCGTAGGCAGCCCAGGCCTTCTCACTCATGGCCACAAAGGCCAGGCCTGGCGGCATCATGTAGCCCTTTTGGGAGCCCGAACCCACCACGTCGAGGCCCCACTTGTCCATGGGCACATCGCAGGCGCCCAGGCTGGTGACGCAGTCGGCGATGGTGAGGGCCGAACCATGGGCCAACACGTGCTTAGCGATGGTTTCCAGGTCGTTGATTACCCCGGTGGAGGTTTCCGAATGGGTGACGATCACGGCCTTGATGGCCTTGGCGCTGTCGGCTTCCAGGGCAGTGCGGAACGCTTCCGGATCCAGGGGCTGGCCCCATTCCGCCTTCACCACCTGGACGTCGAGGCCGTAGGCCTGGGCCACCTTTACCCAACGCTCGCCGAACTTGCCGTTGTCGCCGCAGAGCACCTTGTCACCCTTGCTCAGCACATTGATGATTCCCGCCTCCATGGCGGCCGTGCCACTGCCTGCCAGGACCAGCACATCCGAGCTGGTTTGGTGCAGCCATTTCAGCTGTTCCGTGGTGCGCTTGACGATCTTTTGGAAGTCGGCGCTGCGGTGACCAATCGGGTGCCGGCCCATGGCCATCAGGACAGTTTCAGGCACCGGCGTGGGGCCCGGGATCATCAGCGTGAGTTTGTCCTGCATGGCAAAAGGTGGAGGCGAGGTGCGGGCGCCGTGGCCGGGCGATGGTCCACCATAAAAAACGGTGGAATCGGGGAGCCTTTCTGGCTCGAGGGCGGCACTGATGGTTGAGACCACGGGCTACACGCTGCCGGTGTGGGTGGCCGCCGCCGCCAAGGCGGCGTTGCTGGCCCTGCGGGGCGAGCCCTTCGAAGCCGAGCAGCAGCTTGTGCTCGAAGCAGGAGAGTTGAGTTCAGAGGAGCTTCCAGTGGCCATCCCGGTGGTGGCCGCATCGCCCCTTGGGGCGGGTCGGGCCCTGGCCGTGGCCCGCTGTGAACCGGGGGAGGGCCTGGATCTCACCCGGGGCCTGGTGGTGTGGGCGGAAGTCTCGTGGTGGTCCCCCAGTTCAGAGGAGGTTTGGCTTCAGATTGATGCCGGGGAGGGCGCCGGTATCCATGCGGCCACCGGCGAGCTGTGCCTCTCGGCCTACGCCCGGGCTCTGCTGGAGGCCAATCTCAGGGCCCTCGTGCCCGCTGGTCGGGGTTTGCGGGTGCAGGTGATTTTCCCCAGGGGCCGCCGCTTGGCGGAGCGCACCAGCAATGCGGCGTTTGGGGTGGTGGAAGGCTTGGCCCTGATTGGCACCCAGGCCACGGTGCAGCGCAGCGCAGCGCCGGAGCAATTGGCTGAGGCCCTGGCAGCCCTGCGGTTGCGGGCCGCGGCTGCAGAGTTTGGCGGTGATCTGGTGTTGGTGATTGGCGAAAACGGCCTGGATTTGGCGCCCCAGCTCGGCTTACCCCCTGGGTTGTTGCTGAAGGCAGGCAATTGGCTGGGGCCGTTGCTGGTGGCGGCGGCAGAGGCGGGGGTGCGGCGGTTGCTGCTGTTTGGCTACCAGGGAAAGCTGATCAAATTGGCGGGTGGGATTTTCCATACCCACCACCATTTGGCCGATGGGCGCGCCGAGGTGCTCACGGCTTTTGCCGCCCTCGATGGCCTGGGCGGCCCAGCGTTGGCTGCCTTGCATGGGGCGCCCACGGTGGAACAGGCCCTGGCTGCGTTGGGCGCCACTGATCCGGGGCGGGCCGAACGCCTGCGCCAGCGGGTGGCGGCGGCGATTGAGCAACGGTCCCTCGATTACCTGGCCCGTTATGGCCAGGTTGGGATGGCGGTGGGCGCTGTGCTGTTTGACCGCTCCCGCCAGCTCTGTGCCCAGGGCCCCGTGGGGCGGCCGCTTTTTGCTGAGCTCGCTGGTGTGGGGCGGGCTGAGCTTGATGGGGGCGGCACCTAGGCTGGCCCGAATGCCTCGGGCCGATCGCCTCGAATGTCTTCAGTAGCTGCCGTCGATCCCACCTCCCAATCCAGTCGCCATCCGGCGATTGTGATCCTTGATTTTGGTTCCCAATACTCCGAGCTGATCGCCCGGCGCGTGCGGGAAACCGAGGTGTTTTCCCTGGTGATGGGTTACACCACCACGGCGGAAGAACTCAAGGCCATCCAGCCCAAGGGGATCATCCTCAGTGGCGGCCCAAGCTCCGTGTATGAGCCCGGGGCACCGGTGTGTGATCCAGGTATCTGGGACCTGGGCATTCCGATACTCGGTGTTTGCTACGGCATGCAGCTGATGGTGCAGCAGCTGGGCGGTTCGGTGGTGGCGGCAGGTCGCGCTGAATACGGCAAGGCGCCTCTGTTTGTGGACGACCCAGTTGATCTGCTGACCAATGTCCAGGATGGTTCGACCATGTGGATGAGCCACGGTGATTCCGTGGAGCGCTTGCCCGCAGGCTTTGCCCGGCTGGCCCATACCGACAACACGCCCGAGGCGGCGGTGGCCGATCACCAGCGGCGGTTGTATGGGGTGCAGTTCCACCCCGAGGTGGTCCATTCCACCGGTGGGATGGCGATGCTGCGCAATTTCGTTTATCACATTTGTGAGTGCGAAACCGACTGGACCACGGCGGCTTTCATCGATGAGGCCGTGGCTGATGTGCGGGCCCAAGTGGGAGATAAGCGTGTGTTGCTGGCCCTTTCCGGTGGTGTCGATTCCTCCACCCTCGCTTTCCTGTTGCACAAGGCCATTGGCGATCAGCTCACCTGCATGTTCATCGACCAGGGCTTCATGCGCAAAGGGGAGCCTGAATTTTTGGTGGAGTTTTTCGACAAGCGTTTTCACATCAATGTCGAGTACATCAATGCCCGGGAGCGCTTCATCAACAAGCTTGATGGGGTGACCGATCCCGAGGAGAAGCGCAAGCTGATTGGCACCGAATTCATCCGGGTGTTCGAAGAGGAGAGCAAGCGGCTTGGGCCCTTTGATTACCTCGCCCAGGGCACCCTGTACCCCGATGTGATTGAGAGCGCCGGCACGGGCATCGATCCCAAAACCGGTGAGCGGGTTGCGGTGAAGATCAAGAGCCACCACAACGTGGGTGGCCTGCCGAAAGACCTCCAGTTCAAGCTGGTGGAGCCCCTGCGCCGGCTGTTTAAGGACGAAGTTCGCAAGGTGGGCCGCAATCTCGGTTTGCCCCAGGAAATCGTCGGGCGCCATCCCTTCCCGGGCCCGGGCCTGGCGATTCGGATTTTGGGTGAGGTCACCAGCGAGAAGCTCAACATCCTTCGCGATGCCGATTTGATCGTGCGGGAGGAGGTCAAAGAGGCTGGTCTCTACAACGAGATCTGGCAGGCCTTTGCCGTCCTGTTGCCGGTCCGCAGTGTGGGCGTCATGGGCGATAAGCGCACCTACGCCTTCCCGATCGTGCTGCGCTGCGTGTCGTCCGAAGACGGCATGACCGCCGATTGGTCGCGGCTGCCCTACGACCTGTTGGAGAAGATCTCCAATCGCATCGTCAATGAGGTGAAGGGTGTGAACCGGGTGGTGCTCGACATCACCAGCAAGCCCCCGGGCACCATTGAATGGGAATAACGCCCCTGGGAGTAACGCCCCTGGGAGTAGCCCCGACGCTGCAGCTTCGATACCATCGGCTCCCAGCCCAGCCATCGTGACTGCCGCCCCCGGGCCAACCAGCGACCCTGCTAGCGATTCCGACCTTCAACGACGGCTCCAGGAGGACAGCATCCAGCTGGGGGGCAAAACGATTTATTTGAACCCCTTCCTCTATTGGCGTCGCTTCGATGCCAATACCGACCGTTGGCTGCGGGAACCGGGGCAACTGCAGGAAGACCAGATCATTAGTAACCGCAGCCGGTTTTATCCCGAGCTCAATTGGGAGTTGCTCGACCAGGCCGACTGCGCCGCCAAGGATGGGGCGGTGGAAATGTTCCTCAAAAGCCTTGAGCTGATCAGCACCTTCAACCCAGACCTCACCGCCGGCCAGTTGCTGGAGGTGGAGCGCAAGATGGCGGTCACCAAAAAGCGGGCCTTTGAGCGCTGGGTGATGCGTTCGCTGAGGCGGCGCGAGAAGGCGGAGGAGAAGGCCCGCCGCCGTTTTGATCGGGAACGCACCCTGCGGGCCTGGATGGAGTGGTTTGCCCTGGATGTGACCCGGCAGGCTGTTGTGCCCTTGGCCTCGCTGCTGGCGGTGGCGGTGGCCGCTGGCTGGTGGTGGGGAAGTCAGCAAAACTGCCGTCAGCTCATCATCGATCCAGGTGTGCGGCCCGCGCTGCAGCGGCCCTCCCCTTAAGGCCCAGCGCCGGGCTCTAGCGGTCAAACTGGAAGCTTCCCTGTGCCAGGACTGTCGCCATGGCCGCCGACCCCCTTGATTCATTTCGCCTCAAGCTCATGCAGGAGTTGTTGCCGGTGGGGCTGGCCGTAGCCGACCGGGCCCGCAAAGGGGGGGCGAAGGATGTGATGGCGGCCTTTCAGGCCGGCGACAAGGATCCGCTGGAGCAGTTGCGCCAGGAGGGCGAAGGGGCTGCCAGCCAGGTGCGCCAGAGCTTGGACCGGCTGCGCCCAGGCCTGGGCAATCCCGTGATGAAAGTGGAGGTCCGGGATGTGCCGGATGGGCCGGAGGAGACTGGGGAGCCGTTGGACCCGGATGACAGTGCGGCCCTCCAGGAGGGCCTTGGCCGAATCGCGGAGCGCCTACAGCTGCTGGAGCAGCGCCTCGGAGCCGAATAGGCATGGTGGCTGGCCCGCCGAGATCCTCCCGCCATAGCGGCATGGGCCAGCAGCCGGTCCTGCTTTTGGTGGTGGTTCTCGTGTTGAGCGGCGTCATGGTGGCCAGGCTCGCCTGGTTGCAGTTGGTCCACGGCAGTGAAAACAAGGCCCGGGCCGATGACAACCGCATTCGGCTGATGCCCCGCAATCCCATTCGCGGCCGGATCCTGGACCGCCATGGGGATGTCTTGGCGAGTAGCCGTCTCACCTACAACCTCTATCTCCAGCCCCGCCAGGTCAGCGATACCCAGTGGCCGGCCCTACGGGATCGGCTGGCGACGGTCTTGGCCGTGGGGCCATCCAGCTTGGATCAGGCCCGGGCCCAAGGGGCGAATCCCGAAGGGTTCCGGATCCCCCTGATGGCTGGCTTGACCAGTGTGCAGGTGCTGCGTTTTCGCGAGCAGATCGACGCCCTCAAGGGGGCCGAGGTGGACACCGATGTGTTGCGCAGTTACCCCCATGGCCGCCTCGGCGCCCACGTGTTGGGCTACACCAGCGGGATCACCGAAGAGGAATACGAACGGCTCCAAACCAAGGGCTACCGCATCCGTGATCGGGTGGGGCGCAGCGGGGTGGAAAAGGCCTTTGAGTCGTCGTTGCGGGGCCAATGGGGCGGGCAGCAGGTGGAGGTCAATGCGGCGGGGCAGGTTCAACAGGTCTTGGGTGATAAGCCGGCCAAACCCGGCCAGGACCTCACCCTCACCTTGGATTTACCGCTGCAGCAGGCGGCGGAGCGGGCCCTCGATGGCGTGGCCAAGGGGGCGATTGTGGCGATGGACCCCCAGACCGGTGCGATTCGGGCCATTGCCAGCCGCCCCACCTTTGATCCCAATGTGTTCTCCGATGGCCCCACCAGCAGCCAGTGGGCCAGCCTTAACTCCCCGAATGCGCCGCTGCTGAACCGGGCCTTTCAGGGATTTCCCCCGGCGAGCACCTTCAAGGTGGTCACCACGATCGCGGCCCTGGAATCGGGCCTCTACACCGCCAACTCCAAGGTGATGTCCATGCGTTCCTTCTGCTACGCGGGGCTCTGCTACGGAGACCATGGGGCCATGGGGCTGATCGGCTTCCCCATGGCCCTAGCGGTAAGTAGCAACACCGTCTTCTACCAAGTGGGCTTGAAGCTCGGCCCTGCCCACCTGTTCCAGACCGCCCGGCGCCTCGGTTTCGGCGCTGTGACGGGCCTGGAGTTAACGGACGAGGAAACCTCGGGGCTGCTCGGCGATCCCGCCTGGAAACAGAAAGTCCTGGGGGAAGCCTGGACTCCGGTGGACACCATCACCTCGGCGATTGGCCAGGGGGCCCTGCAGGTGACCCCGATCCAGATGGCACGCCTCTATGCGGCCGTGTCTAACGGGGGCTGGTTGGTCACTCCCCACTTGGTGGAACGGCCAACCCCTCGCCGTTGGCTGGGGCTGCAACCAGCCACCCTGCAGGTGCTGCGCGAGGGCCTGCGCATGGTGGTGACCCAGGGCACCGGCAAGGTGCTCAATGACCCCACCCTGCCCCCCGTGGCGGGCAAAACCGGTACCGGCGAAGATCCGCCCAGGCCAGATCACGCCTGGTTTGGCGGTTACGCCCCAGCGGACAAGCCCACCTTGGTGATCGTGGCCTTTGGCGAAAATTCAGGGGGCTATGGCGGCACCGTGGCCGCCCCGATGGTGAAGGCCCTGATGACCACGTGGTTCCGCGGCGTGAATGCCCCGACCAGCGTTAAAGGCAAGCCTTAGGCCACCAGCTGCAGGTCAGGCTTGCCGAGCAGGGTGCGGTAATAGCCCCGCAGCTGTTCGGTGGCGCCGGCCCAGCCCCAGCGCTCCGCTTCTTGACGGGCGTTGTTCCGCAGGGATTGGCGCTCGCTGGTGTCGCCTAGGAGCCGTTGGACCGCCGCGGTCAGGCTGGCCGCGCCCCCATCCGGGCCTTCGGGCTCGTAGAGGCAGCCATTGACCCCGTCGCTGACGATGTCGGGGATGCCGCCGCGGTTGGCGCCCACCACCGGGCAGCCTGCCGCCATGGCCTCCAGCAAGACCAGGCCAAGGGTTTCGGTGCTCGAGGGGAAGACAAAGGCATCGCCACTGGCATAGGCAGCGGCCAGTTCTTCGCCGGCCAAGTAGCCCACAAACTGGGCCGGGGTACCCGCAAAAATTTTCTCCAGCTGTTGGCGGTAGGGCCCATCCCCCACCAGGGCCAGCCGGGCATCGGGCATGGCCTCGAGCACGGGTTTGATGCGCTCAATTTGCTTCTCAGCCGAGAGCCGACCGATGTAGAGGAGCAGCTTGCCGGTATCGCTGCGGCCGCCGAGCAGCTTCGCGCGCATGGCCTCCGAGCGGAGCTCAGGCCGGAACAGCTCCGTATCCACCCCGCGTTGCCACAGGTCGGTGTGCTGGATTCCCTTGTCGCTGAGTTCCCCCACCATGGCGGTGGAGGTGCAGAGGTTCAGGCTGGCCTGGTTGTGGGCTGCCTTGAGGAGTTCCCAGAGCAGGGGTTCGAGCATGCCCATCCCGTAGTGCTCCAGGTACTTGGGCAGATGGGTGTGATAGCTGGCCACCAGGGGATAGCCCTTGGTTTTGGCCAGCCAAATGCCACCCAAGCCCAGCACCGCCGGGTTCACCACATGGACCAAATCCGGGTTGAAGCGATCCAGAGCTTCGGCCACGGCGGGCCTGGGGAGGGCCAGCTTGAGTTCGGGATAGAGGGGGAGCGGCATGGCCGGTACGCCCACCACCTGGGCCCCCATGTAGCTGGAGGGGCAACCTTCAGGACAAAAGATCAGCACCTCATCGCCAGCGGCCACCAGGTGTTGGATGGTCTTGGTAAGCCGGGTGACGATCCCGTCAACCTTGGGGAGGAAGGTTTCCGTGAAAAAAGCGATCTTCAAGGGAGGGGCCTGCTCTAAGCCGTTTGGATGGCCTGGGCCTGGGTTTGGGTCCAGGCGGAGTTGCAGGGAATGCGACTGCGGTCACAGCGATCGGCCCAGCGGCGAGCCACATCCACCACTTCAGCCAGGAGGCCGTCATCGAGGGTGGTGGGGTTGAGGCCGAGCTCGATAAAGCAGCGGTTGTCCACGATCAAGTCGTTTTCAACGGCCTCGTTGCGGGGGTTTGGCAGGTTGTTGATCTGGGCGCCGGTCAGGGCAGCAACCTTTTGGGCGAGCTCGCCCACCTGGTGACTTTCGGTCATCTGGTTAAAGATTTTCACCCGCTCCCCTTTGGCGGGTGGGTTCTCTAGGGCCAGCTGCACGCACTTCACCGAATCACGGATGTGGATGAAGGCGCGGGTTTGGCCCCCGGTGCCATGCACGGTCAGGGGATAGCCGATGGCGGCTTGCATCAGGAAGCGGTTCAACACCGTGCCGTAATCACCGTCGTAATCGAAGCGGTTGGTGAGGCGGGGGTCACGCTCGGTGGCGGCGGTGTTGGTGCCCCAGACAATCCCCTGGTGGAGATCGGTAATGCGGATCTGGTCGTTTTTGTTGTAGTAGAGGAAGAGCAGCTGGTCCAGCGTCTTGGTCATGTGATAGACGCTGCCCGGGCTGGCCGGGTGCAGGATCTCCTCCTCAAAGCGGCTGCCATCCGGTTGGGGCACTTCCACCTTGAGGTAGCCCTCGGGGATGGTGGCCCCCCGGTGGGAGCCGTAGCCATAGACGCCCATGGTGCCGAGATGCACGATGTGGGTGTCGAGGCCGCTCTCCACGATGGCGGCGAGCAGGTTGTGGGTGCCGTTGACGTTGTTGTCCACGGTGTAGCGCTTGGTGGCGCTGGTTTTCATCGAGTAGGGGGCAGCCCGTTGCTCGGCGAAATGGACGATGGCCTCGGGCCGTTCACTGCGCAGCAGGGACAGCAGGCCGTCGTAGTCCTTGGCGATGTCCAGATGGACAAAACGCATCGCCTTGCCCCCCACCTGCTCCCAGGCCTTCAGGCGATCAAAAATTGTGGCAATCGGCGTCAGCGACTCGACCCCGAGGTCGAGGTCGATCTTGCGGCGACTGAGGTTGTCGACAATCACCACGTCGTGACCATCGTCCGCCAGGTTCACTGCGCAAGGCCAGCCGCAAAAGCCATCGCCACCGAGAACGAAAACCTTCATTCCGAAAACCCCAGACCCCTGCAGTACGAGCGGATGCTCCAGAGCGCAAGCTACTACAAGTGTTCAGCTGATCCGGGCTGCCACCGCCACAAGGGTGAGGACCAGCACCGTGCCCCCAAGCAGCAGCAGTTTGCTGGCGGGGCCTTGGGTTTCGCCCTTTTCCATCACCACCATGCGGGGTTCTTTGGCAAAGGCATTGAGCCGCCCGCCATCTTCTTGGGTGACCTGCATGGATGGATTTTTCAAATGCCAGCCACCCTATGGAGCCCGCCAGGTCCAACCATGGCCTCGGTACGGAACTTCATCGAGCTCCCGCCCCAGGGCCTCATGCCGGGGTTGCTAAGTACCGATCCGGCCGCCTGTGGGGGAGCTGGGGCTGGCTTGGGGGCGGATGGGGAGCCGACCGGCTTGGAAGGCCGTGCGGCCCGCTTCGGCGGCCAGGGCCATGGCCCTGGCCATGGCTTGGGGATTGCCGGCCAGGGCGATGGCACTGTTGATCAACAGGGCATCGGCCCCCATCTCCATGGCCTGGGCGGCTTCGCTAGGTACCCCAATCCCCGCATCCACCACCACCGGAACCCTGGCGTTTTCAATGATGAGGGCGATGTTGGCGGCGTTGCGAATGCCCTGGCCTGAGCCGATGGGAGAACCCAATGGCATCACCGTGGCGCAGCCGGCATCCTCCAGGTGCTTGGCCAGGAGGGGATCGGCATTGATGTAGGGGAGCACCGTGAAGCCCTCCTTCACCAGCTGTTCGGCGGCTTTGAGGGTGCCAATGGGATCTGGCAACAGGTGTCTGCTGTCTGGAATCACCTCCAGCTTCACGAAGGTGTTGTCTTCCTGGCCGGCCAACTTGGCCAGCTCCCGGCCCAGCCGGGCCACCCGGATGGCTTCTTCGGCGGTGGCACAGCCGGCGGTATTGGGCAGCATCCAGATGCGTTGCCAGTCGATGGCTTCCAGGAGGCCCTCATGGCCCGCTGCCTGGCTCTGCACGCGGCGCACGGCCACGGTGACGATCTCGCAGCCACTGGAGGCCAGGCTGGCTTGCATGCAGGCGAGGCTGGGGTACTTCCCCGTGCCAGTCATCAGTCGACTTTGAAAGCTGCGGCCCCCAATCACCAGGGGATCGGGCTTCGCGGAATCCTGCAGCGGATTATCTGACACGGGAAACCAGTTGTCGTCATTGCTTCCGACTAGCCTCCCATTAGCCCGATCCCACTGTCGTGCCGACTCCAGCTCCGTTTCCTGTGTCAATTTCCACGCCGGTACCCCTACCGATGGCCGTGCCGATGTCGGTCCCGATGTCCAGATGGCTGGTTTCCAGCGCTGTCTCGGCTGGACTGTTGGCTCCCGGATTGCTGGTGGCTGCTCAATTTCTGACTCCTGAGGCCGTGGCTGCCACCCCTGGTGGGGTGCCGACCGCCATGCCCCTGCCAGGGTCTTCGTTTGTGCCTTTCCAGGCGCCTACCGCCGGATCGGCCCAGCGCCTGGATCAGGCCACCGATACGGAAATGGGGCCTGTCCAAACCTTTGATCCCTCAGCCAGGGCCCAGGTGATTGCTAGGGAACTGCCGCGCCAATGGAGCGGCACCTATCAAGCATTTGGGGGTAGTGCTCCGGTGCCGGTGCAGCTCACCTTTGCGGCCGTGACCCCGGTGGGCGCCATGGTGACCCTGCGGGGTGAGATGACCATTGCTGGCCAGAAGACGCCGGTGCAGGGCAACCTCAACGCCCAATCCGACCAGCTCGATTTGATTCCCCTGGCCGCCAAACTTGGTGGTGGCTTGAATGCGGGCGGAAGGTTCCAAGGCCTGCAGGGCATTGCCTTGAGTGGTTGGAGTGCCGACCGCCTGACCGACATGGGCGGCAGGCTGGCCCTCGCGCCGATGGGCTCGCGGCCCCTGGTGGCTCCTCGGGGAGCAGGCAAGGCCGTTCCCGTGCGCGGTCTCTGGTAGCTCGGGCCCTCAGGCCACCGGGTCGAATCCGGACTGGCGCCCCAGCAATTTCAGCCTTTTGCGGGCTGTTTTATTGCCGGGGTCAAGCACCAACACCTTGTCGTAGGCCTCCTTGGCCTCGTCTGGCTTGAGTAGCTTTTCGAGGGCAAAGGCCAGGTTGTTGAGGGCCACCGGATAGTCGGGCTTGGCCTGGAGGGCTTGGCGGTAATGCCGGATGGCGGTTTTGTAATTGTTCTGGGCAGCCAGCGAAAAGCCCAGGGCATTTTCAATCAAGGCCCTGGCTTCCGAGGGCTCCTGCTGGGCATCGGCTCGCTTGATGGCCAGTTTCAGATTTTCTGCTGCCTGGCCGTAGAGGCGCTTGCGCAGTTGGACGCAGGCCAACTCGTAGAGCGTGGCCGCGTCCGTGGGCTGGGCCGCATCGTTGCGTTCCAGCTTGGCGAGGGTGACTTCGTCACCGCGGACACGCCAAATTTGCCGGGCTACCACCACGGCGGCGGCACCCAGCAAAACAACAAGACCAATCAGGTAGGCCTGGGGAAGGAGTGCGTCCAAGGGGCCCTATGACCGGTTGAAATCAGTGGATTGGATCAGCTTTTCGCCGCACCCACAACGCTGGTGAAGCTGGAGGGATCCACCATGGCTAGTTGGGCCAGCATCTTGCGATTGATGCGCACATCAACCTTCTTCAGACCACCCATCAAGCGGCTGTAGCTCACCCCATTGATGCGGGCGGCGGCGTTGATGCGGGCAATCCAAAGGCGGCGGAAATCGCGCTTCCGACGACGACGGTCGCGGTACGCATTGCACAGCGCCTTCATTACCCGCTGGTTGGCGGTACGGAAGAGGGAGCCGTTGCCACCCCGGAAACCCCGAGCGAGACGAAGGACCTTGTTACGGCGTTTACGGGCAACGTTGCCCCTCTTAACGCGAGCCATGGCAGGGAATCAGTGGTAAGGGAAAACTTGTTTTAGGCGTAGGGGAGCATGGCGCTCACGTTGTCCGCGTCGCGCTCATCCACAACGGCCATGGTGCCCAGATAGCG